>NZ_PGUB01000009.1:0-74047 GCF_002924285.1 Aquimarina sp. I32.4
ATAGTCTACCTAGCTTACTCTCTTTCCAACTTTCCTCTCTTGTTAGGTACATAGCCCCATCTACACTAACATAATGAAGTTCATCCGCTTTACCTGATTCATATTCTTTATAAACCAGATTTTTGATAACCGCATTATCAGCATCTTCAATCCATTGTCCATATTTGTGGCAAACACGCTCTATTTGCTTGGCATTGACCCCTGAACCTGTCAAATTATTGATCACATCTTCTGCTTCACTAAATACCAAATACTGACCCATATAGCACATGGTTTCTTGAGCCAAACTACTAATACCCATAAAACCTGGAGATTGAGAAATAACATGAGACTTGCAGGATTCTATCTTTCCAAATCTGGTTTGAAGTTTTTTTTTAAGTTCTTGCTCTTGGGAACACGACCAACAGATAATTGTAAAACTTCTTGCTCAACATTTGACATCATTGCAGCGTACGTAGATTCGTATTGATATCCATTCTCCATACGAGAAGGATCAGATAACCATTGTTCAAAATGTTTGTCGAAGATTAACGAGGCTTGAGTCTTTATATCCATTAAATATGTTTCTAATAAAAATACTAAATTTTAACAAAAAGGGAAATTTGTCGTACACTCAACGGAACACTGTCTACTGTAAGTTCTACTGATGGTAATATTACATTTACAGCAACCTATACACCTAATACAGAAGTAGAAAACTCCTCAAATGTGATCACTCTGGATAACACTGGACTAACCAACAGTGCAGGAAACACAGGAGTAGGCACCACAGATTCTGATAGTTTTAGTATAGATACCGTTGCACCTACATCGACAATAACGATTAGTGATACTTCTTTAACAACAGAAGAAACAATGTCTGTAACCTTTACTTTTTCTGAAATAGTTACTGATTTTGATAATACTGATCTTACTATACCAAACGGAACACTATCTGACGTAAGCTCAACAGATGGAGGTATCACATATACTGCCACCTATACTCCAAATACAGAACTAGATGATGCTACCAATGTGATTACAATAAATAACATTGGAATAACCGATGTTGCTGGAAACACTGGAATAGGTACTACAGATTCATCAAACTTTGTAATAGAAACAGAAACTCCTATTGCTACGACTACACTTACATTTGACAAAGGATTTTCTCCTAATGGTGACGGAATCAATGACACTTGGGTGATAGAAGGTATTGAGAATTTTGCGAATCATACGATTCAAGTATTTAACAGATCTGGTAAAAAAGTGTTTGAAGCGGTAGACTATCAAAACAATTGGAACGGAGAGTCTAATGGTCGTTCTACATTTGGAAACGACACTTTGCCAGCAGGAGCTTATTATTATGTTATAGAAACTGGTAATCCAGAAATCCCTCCTTTTAATGGCTGGATCTATATTAACTATTAAATGATCTCAAGTCCATAAAAAGGTAAAATCTTATTATTTCTATAAAAAAAATAAAAATGAAATATTTACAATATATATTTTTCACACTTGCTACTTCATTCATATGTAATGCACAGCAAGACCCACATTTTAGCATGTACCGATACAATATGAATGTTATTACTCCTGCTTATGCAGGAACTAGCGGAAATCTTGAAGCTGTATTCGGGGTTAGAAGTCAATGGACAGGAGTTCAAGGAGGACCTGAAACTCTTAATTTTAATGTAAACACTCCTGTTAGTGACAAAATAGGAGTTGGGCTAACTGTAGTAAGCGACAAAGTTTTTGTACTAGATGAAACGCATTTATATGCTGATTTCTCATACAAACTTAAGCTAGCAGAAGAGCTAGATCTTTATGCAGGAATAAAAGCTGGAGGATCTTTCTTAAAAATTGACCTCAATAAAGTTGGTATTGAAGATGACCCTTTATTTGCAGAGAACATAAGTACTTTTAATCCCAATGTTGGAGTAGGGTTTTATCTTAAAGCTCCTAAGTATTATATATCTGTGTCTGCTCCTAGCCTTCTTTCTAATGATAGGTACGAAAAAGAAGGAGTAAACCCTGTATCTGCAAGTGATGATACGCAATTTTTTATGGGAGGTGGATATGATTTTGATATTAGTCCAGATTTCAAATTACGCCCGTCTGTATTAGGAAAAGTAGTAACAGGAGCTCCATTCTCATTAGACCTTACAAGTTCATTACTATACAAAGAGCGAATAGAGTTAGGAGCTAATTATAGGCTAGACGAAAGCGTAACCATGTTTCTGACCACAAGTTTCCTTGAAAATGTACTGACCTTTGGATACGCCTATGAACATACCACCACAGATGTTAATACATATACTAACGGAACTCATGAAATTATTTTAAAGTTTAAGTTAAATTAAGTAATATATACTTAGACAAGAAACTAAGCATACAATATCCAACACATACGCACACTATTTGCAAATAGTGTGCGTATGTATTAAAAATCTTGTTGTTTTTGTATTACATTCCTGTTCTAATAGCCTCTACAGGGTCTAATCTAGAAGCTGATATAGCAGGTAAAATTCCTGCAATCAAACCAATTATAGTAGAAGAAAACATACCCCAAAACATATTCGATCCAGAAAGGATAAATTGAAAATCCCCTGTAAATTGTGATGCCGATATTGATATTAGCCAAACTAGTATAAGCCCTATCAAACCACCAAAAACAGCCAAAATAATTGCCTCAAACAGGAACTGAAATAATATAAACCTTTTTTTAGCCCCCAAAGCTTTTTGTATCCCGATTAGGTTGGTTCGTTCTTTTACACTTACAAACATAATATTTGCAATTCCAAAACCTCCTACCAACAAAGAAAACATACCTATAAAACCACCTATAGTAGACATTGTACTAGTTATATTATCAATAAAATCAGTAAATCCTTGTAATTGATTCACAAAAAAATCATCTACCTCATCTGGTTTTAAACCACGATGTGCTCTAATTTTCTGTTTTAGCAAAGCCACAAACTCGGGAGTATCAATATCTGATTCTGGTTTGATGATAATGGCAGGAAAAACTGATTTATTATTATCCCCATACATTCTTCTTACTAAATTAACAGGAAGAATTACCACCGTATCTTTACTATCCCCAAAAAGTCCAGTTCCTTCTTTTTTCAGCACTCCGATCACAGTAAGTCTTCTACCATACAAACGCACTTTTTTACCAATAGGATCTACCCCTCCAAACAAACTATTAGCAATCTGATCACCAATAACTATCACTGGAGCTCCTGCAACAGATTCCTGCTCATTATAAAATCTACCTTTGACCACCTGTAACTCTTCTATATCATAATAATCATTTGTTACAGGAGCCACCTCTACATTACTCACACTATTATCTTCATACTTGATCGTTTCTGTCCCAACATTCAGAATAAAACTTGTTGCTTTGACATTAGGCATTGATCTTTTGATATATTGATATTCTTCAAAAGTAACATCAGGAAATTGCTCTCTTTTCCATTGGGGAATATCTGTAGGTCCAAAAGAAAAACGCATCACATAAATAGTGCTATTATCTAATGAACTAATACTTCCTTTTATCTCTTGTTTTAACGAATCTACTGCCGCAAGAACTCCAATTATTGAGAAAATACCTATGGTAACTCCCAACAAAGAAAGAAATGTACGCAACTTATTGTTTACAAGCGCATTAACCGCAAAATTAAAACTTTCTTTAAGTACTCTAAGATAGATGAGCATGCTTTGTTTTTTGAATTGAATTTTGGATTATTTAAAGATAGGACGTATTCCTTATCTTTTTGTTACAATTTAGCAAAAACAATTACATATAATTGGTTGTCTAATTGACTACTAAATTGCTATTTTTGCGTTTTACAAACTAAATTTTCTCATGAGCAACACAAAAACTGCTAAATCTGCATTAATTTCTGTATTCAGTAAAGACGGATTAGCTCCGATCGTAAAAAAATTAGACGAACTTGGAATTACAATTTATTCTACAGGTGGAACTGAAAAATTTATCAGAGATCTTGGTATTAATGTCATTCCAGTAGAAGATGTTACTTCATATCCTTCAATTCTTGGAGGAAGAGTTAAAACCTTACATCCTAAAGTTTTTGGAGGAATTTTAAACCGTCAGAATAATGATAGTGATGTTGCAGAACTTGAGCAATATGAGATTCCACAAATTGACATAGTCATTGTTGACTTATATCCTTTTGAAAAAACAGTAGCTTCTGGAGCTTCTGAGCAAGATATTATCGAAAAAATAGATATAGGAGGGATTTCATTGATTAGAGCAGCGGCTAAAAACTTTGTAGACGTTACTTGTGTAGCTTCTGTTGATGATTATGCTGAGTTTTTATCTGTCATCTCAGAAGGTAATGGTACTATTACAATCGAAGATAGAAAACGTTTTGCCGCAAAAGCTTTTAATGTATCTTCTCACTATGATACTGCAATTTTTAACTATTTCAATAGTGACCATACAATTCCTTCTCTAAAAGTAAGCGAGACAAAAGGAAAAAAATTACGTTATGGAGAAAACCCTCATCAAAAAGGATTTTTCTTTGGGGATTTTGAAGCTATGTTTGACAAACTACATGGTAAAGAGTTGTCTTACAACAACCTTCTTGATGTAGACGCTGCGGTAAATCTTATGAATGAATTCAAAGGAGAAGCTCCCACATTTGCAATATTAAAGCATAATAATGCTTGTGGTTTGGCTCAAAGAGAAACTGTTCTCAAATCTTATGTTGGTGCATTAGCAGGTGATCCAGTTTCTGCTTTTGGAGGAATCTTGATTAGTAATACAGAAATTGACAAAGCAACAGCAGAAGAAATTCATAAATTATTTTGTGAAGTAGTTATTGCTCCTTCTTTCAGTAGTGAAGCTATTGAAATTTTAAAAGGAAAGAAAAATAGAATCATTCTGGTACAAAAAGAAATTGATCTGCCAGAAACACAAATAAGATCATGCTTAAATGGGGCATTGGTACAAGATAAAGATCTTAAAACCGATACTACAGACGATCTAAATACTGTTACAAAGACTGCTCCTACTGCAGCACAGATAGAAGATCTTTTGTTTGCTTCAAAAATATGTAAACATACCAAATCAAACACGATTGTGTTTACCAAAGAAAAACAATTACTAGCTAGTGGAACAGGACAAACATCAAGAGTAGATGCATTAAAACAATCTGTAGAAAAAGCACGAGCTTTTGATTTTGATCTTAGTGGAGCAGTAATGGCTAGTGATGCTTTTTTTCCTTTTCCTGATTGTGTAGAATTAGCAGATAATGCAGGCATAAAAGCGGTAATTCAACCTGGAGGATCTATCAAGGATCAATTAAGTATTGATTACTGTGATGAAAACGGAATTGCAATGGTTATGACAGGAACACGTCATTTTAAACATTAATTTTATTACATTTACTGAATTTTAACCCCTTTTTTCGACTTTTATGGGATTTTTTGACTTCTTTACCGAAGAGATTGCAATAGATTTAGGTACCGCCAATACGCTAGTAATTCACAATGACAAAGTAGTTGTGGACAGTCCCTCTATTGTAGCCAGAGATATAATGACTGGCAAAATTATTGCAGCAGGAAAAGAAGCTGCTATGATGCAAGGAAAAACTCATGAAAACATAAAAACCATAAGGCCATTGAAAGATGGGGTTATTGCTGACTTTGATGCTAGCGAAAAAATGATTAGCATGTTTATCAAAGATATTCCAGCATTAAAAAAGAAACTATTTGCTCCAGCATTGCGCATGGTTATCTGTATCCCTTCTGGTATTACAGAGGTAGAAATGCGTGCTGTAAAAGAAAGTGCCGAACGGGTAAATGGAAAAGAAGTATATCTTATTCATGAACCTATGGCTGCAGCTATAGGTATAGGAGTAGACATCATGCAACCCAAAGGAAATATGATTGTTGATATAGGTGGAGGTACTACCGAAATCGCAGTTATCGCCTTAGGAGGAATTGTTTGTGACAAATCGGTAAAAATTGCGGGTGACGTATTTACCAATGATATTATATATTACATGCGTACGCAACATAACTTATATGTTGGAGAGCGTACGGCAGAGAAAATAAAAATACAAATTGGTGCTGCAACAGAAGATCTAGAATTACCACCAGAAGAAATGAATGTTCAAGGGCGTGATCTTCTTACAGGAAAACCAAAGCAAGTTCAAATTTCTTTTAGAGAGATGGCCAAAGCTTTAGATAAATCAATTTTACGAATCGAAGATGCTGTAATGGAGACTTTATCACAAACTCCCCCAGAACTTGCCGCTGATATCTACAACACAGGAATATACCTTGCAGGTGGAGGATCAATGCTTCGTGGACTAGATAAACGTTTATCACAAAAAACTGATCTACCTGTATACATTGCAGAAGATCCGTTGAGGGCAGTAGTAAGAGGAACAGGAATCACACTCAAAAATTTAAACAGATATAAAAGTGTGCTTATAAAATAATGTTTTTGAAAAAAAACATTCTTAAAATATACCTAAATTTCTGATTTTACGTTATCCTGCTTTGACACTTGCTAAATATGAACTAGCAAGGTATTACAGAAGGTTTAACCAAGAAAGTTATCATATTGTAAATCATGCAGCAGATTATTAATTTTTTAATAAAGAATAAACATTTTCTGCTATTCTTATTATTATTGTTTTTATCATTGATATTTACAATACAATCCCACTCCTATCACAAGAGTAAGTTTATAAGCTCTACCAATTTTTTTAGCGGAGGTTTATATGGATGGCAAAATTCTACCAGTGTTTATTTTGGCTTAAAAGGTGAAAATGAACGTTTATTGGAAGAAAATGAAAATTTACGTAATCAGCTGAGCGTTTTATTAGGGCTAAAGCCTACAGACATTATAAAAACAGATACATTATCGTTTGATAAACCTTATACCTTTACCAAAGCTAGGGTCATTAAAAATGATTACAGCAAAACAGATAATTATATCCTTATTGACAAAGGAGAGAACGATAGTATTTTTCCTGATATGGGAGTAATTACAGACAAAGGCATCATTGGTATCGTAGAAAACACTTCAAAAAATTACAGTAGAATTATCTCTATTCTCAATAGTAACTCCAGAATCAATGCTGGTCTTAAAAAATCAAATCAATACGGCTCACTAGTTTGGAATGGCAAGGACCCAAATATTGTTCAATTAGAAACCATCCCCAGGCAAGCTATTCTCAAAGAAGGTGACACAATTATTACTCACGGGCGTTCTACTATTTTTCCTAGAGGCATAGGAATAGGAACTATCGCAAGCTATAAACTCAATCAAAATAAAAGTTATTATTTGATAGACATCAAACTGTTTAATGACATGAGTGATATTGGTTTTGTGTATACAATAAAGAGCAGAGATATTGAAGAAATCAAAAGTCTAGAGGATTAATTCATGAATAAAGATACACTACTACATATCACACGGTTCATTGTTTTGATTTTGGTTCAGACTATGGTACTTAATCACATTAATTTTTTAGGATATTTAAATCCATACATTTATATTATTTTTATTCTTCTCGCCCCCATCAATATCAATAGAAGTCTCTTTTTGGTAGTAAGTTTTATGCTAGGATTGATTATTGATATGTTTGGTGATTCTGGAGGAGTGCATGCAGCTGCCTGTACCATTATTGCTTTTTTTCGCCCTATAGCATTACGCTCTGTATTTGGACTTAGTTATGAGTTTCAAACTGTAAAATTAAGTAATGTTAGATTCGGAGAACGTTTTGTCTACGTAACCCTAATGGTTTTAACACATCATATTGTACTTTTCTCACTAGAAATTTTTAACTTTTCTCACATACTATTAATTATCAAAAAAACGTTATTATCTAGTTTATTTACTATTGTAATCACTATGTTGGTTCTGGCATTGTTTAGAAGAAATAATTCATGAGAAAGTTATTACTCTACCTAATTATTATTACTACTGGTATTGTATTTATTGCAAGACTATTTTATTTACAAATTTACAACACGTCTTACGCTTCATTATCAGAAGACAATGCTATAAAAGTAATATACGATTACCCCCAAAGAGGGGCCATTTATGATAGAGACGGCAAACTATTGGTTACCAATCAACCTTCTTATGATGTCATGGTAATCCCTAGAGAATTAAAACCTTTTGACACGTTAGAATTTTGTTCTATTCTTAATACCACAAAAGAAAAGCTAAAAAAAAGACTAAAAAAAGCCAGAGTCTATTCCCCTAGAGTTCCCTCTATCGTAATTCCACAATTAACCAAGGATGAATATGCGTATCTACAAGAAAAGATGCGGAAATTCGAAGGTTTTTATATTCAGAAACGCTCCTTAAGAGAATATCAAACCACTGGTGCAGCTAATGTTTTAGGATATATTGGAGAAGTAAATGACGCTTTGATCAGAAAAGACCCTTATTACCTATCAGGAGATCTTATTGGCATTGGCGGTGTAGAAAAACAGTATGAAAAAGAGCTTAGAGGAATCAAAGGGGTTAAACGTATTCAAAAAGACAGATTCAACAGAGATATCGGCCCTTATAAGAATGGAAAATTTGACACTTTACCTGTAAACGGAAAAGATCTTACCCTGACCTTAGACAGCAGACTACAGGCGTATGGGCAAAAATTAATGGAGAATAAGCGTGGTGGTATTGTGGTTCTTGAACCAACATCAGGAGAAATCCTAGCTTTGGTAACTGCACCAACCTACAAACCAGAATTACTAGTAGGAAGAAAAAGGTCTCCTAATTTTACTAAACTGGTTTATGACACTATTGGAAAACCACTTTACGACAGAGGATTAAAAGGTGAATACCCCCCTGGCTCCCCATTCAAGACGATAAATGCATTAATCGGACTACAAGAAAACATTATTGATATAAAAGAAGGTATCTCCTGTAGAATGGGATATTACTATGGGAAAAATGGCCGAAAACTGGGTTGTCATTCGCATAGAAGCCCACTAAGTATGATTCCAGGAATTGCCAATTCCTGCAACGCCTACTTTGCCACTGTTTATAGACGAATCATTGAAAAGTACGACACTCCTCAAAAAGGGATTGACACGTGGAGAGAACATGTACAAAGTTTTGGCTTAGGAAATTATCTAGGATATGATTTGCCAACTGGAAAGCGAGGAAAAGTACCTAATTCTGAATATTACAACAAAATATATCAATACCCTACCTATAAATGGTATGCTTCTGCTACATTATCAAACTCTATTGGGCAAGGTGAAGTTATAGCAACACCTATACAGCTAGCTAATATGACTGCCGCAATTGCCAACAGAGGATTTTATTACACTCCTCATATCATAAAGAATATCAATGGAAAACCTATAGAGAATGAAAATTACACTACCCCAAAAGTAACAACCATTGATAAGGAGCATTTTGAACCTGTTATAGAAGGAATGCATCAGGTATATACTCAAGGTACAGCACTTTCTTTGCAAGTTGAAGGAATTGAAATTTGTGGAAAAACAGGAACCGCAGAAAATTTTACCAAAATCAATGGCAAAAGAACACAGCTTACCGACCACTCTGTATTTATTGCATTTGCGCCTAAAGACAACCCAAAAATAGCTATTGCTGTGTTTATAGAAAATGGATATTGGGGGTCTCGTTATGCTGGCAAAATAGCCTCTTTAATGATAGAAAAACATATTAATGGCACTATTTCCAGAACAGATTTAGAAAAATGGCTTCTTACTCATAGTCTGGAAGAAGAATACGCAAAACAGTATAGTGGCGAACCCTTTAAAATTAATCAATAATGGCAAAATCCAGTGTAGCAGCAATAGATTGGATCACAGTCTTATTATTTATAGCCCTAGTTGGTTTTGGATGGGGAAATATCTATTCCTCTTCCTATAACAACGAAGCTTTTTCTTTAACTGATTTTTCCCATGCATATGTAAGACAAGCTTACTGGATCTTATTTAGTATTGTTCTTATTATTATCACTCAAGCAGTCGAGGTTAAATTTTATGAACGTTTTGCTGGACTAATCTATGTAATATCCCTGTTATCTTTACTAGGTCTATTTGTATTCGGAAAAACCATCTCTGGTGCGACTTCTTGGTATCAATTAGGTCCAGCTAGTATACAGCCATCAGAATTTGCTAAAGCCTGTACCGCATTAGCTCTTGCTAAATTTCTTAGCGACATGCAGACCAATATTAACCTTTTAGGGCATCAAGTAAGAGCTTTTTTGATCATTGCGATTCCAGCGATAATTATTATCCCTCAACCCGACCCTGGAAGTGCATTGGTCTATGCCGCTTTTTTCTTTCCTCTTTACAGAGAAGGACTCGCGGCTATATATCTAATTGTAGGAGCTGCTGCTGCCATATTATTTATACTTACACTACTCTATGGTCCTGTTTTTGTCATCATAGGAACTCTTTCATTTTTGATTGGATTCTTAACTTCCAAATCAATCTATATGCATAAAGAAATAAAATTAAAAACATACTTATTCATAGGCTTATCTATAGTTACATTAATTATATTTTACTTTATTACAGCAATAATTACTAAGCTAGGCGTACTCTCTCTCGCTATTAAATTAATTATCATATTCCTATTAATAATTGCCATTGGTTTTTTTATTGGCTTATTAAGCAAAAAGAAATCTTCTGAAAGGCAAAAAATAAGATATTCAAGATTTATCCTTGTTTTTATTGTCATCACAGGTTTTTGTTTTTCGGTTAATTATATTTTTAATAACGTATTTGAGCAAAGGCATCGTGACCGATTTAATATCGTTCTAGGCAAGGAAGTAGATTCAAAAGGAATAGGATATAACACCAATCAAAGTGAAATCGCTATCGGTAGTGGTGGATGGACTGGTAAAGGATGGAAAGAAGGAACGCAAACCAAAGGTGGATTTGTACCTGAACAAAGTACTGATTACATTTTTAGTACCGTTGGTGAGGAATGGGGGTTTCTAGGTGCTACTCTAATTATAATTCTGTTTGTTCTTTTATTGATCCGCCTTATTCATCTTGCCGAAAGACAAAAATCTCAATTCAGTAGAGTGTATGGCTATAGCGTTATTGGTATTCTATTTATTCATTTTGCTATTAATATAGGTATGGTAACGGGGCTTATGCCAACTATCGGAATTCCGCTACCCTTCTTTAGCTACGGAGGCTCTGGTTTATGGGGATTTACAATTTTACTATTTATTTTTATTAAGCTGGACTCTAATCGTGTTAATGAATGGTAGTCTAACTTTTAGAATTTCCATTTTTTGATGGTTATTGATGATTCCAACTTATTTTCAGTTTTATCATCAAGCTTATCAAAGAAATCAATCCCAGTTAATTCTTCTATTTTATCGACAGGCACTACAAATTCTTGTAGTTCTTTCTGTATATCTACATGAGGAATTAAAAACCCTATCATTTTTGGATTCGTAGAAGAATTATCAAAAATAACTTTATAAAAATATCGAGGTACAGAGACATGCTCATACCCTATCGCAGGAAGGTCATTTACCAATACTCCTCCCGTAACTACATAGATTGCATTATAAGTTTTCGCCCAATACCTCACCTTTTTCTCCAGATCATTCCAAACACCCCTATTAAACTCATGATTCATTGGTGATATATTAGAAGTAAGAAAAGTTTCTTCAAAAGCTTTATATGTAAACCTTCTATCTCCCGCAGGACATAAATGCCCTCTATCGTATCCTGATTTTTTATAATTACGCCAATCAGCAGAAGATGTTTTTACTTTTCTATCTTCTTCAAAAAATGGTCGTTTAAAATTATTTGTGGACATATGTCCTTTTTTTAATTCATAGGCCACCCATTCTGCTTGTTCATGCTTCTCAGAATATGATAATGAATAATTATTATGAATTATTACTGAACCTGTAGTAGATGTAGGAAGATAGAAAAAACCTTTATTACCATTTTCACCGTCTTCATTCGGCATAACTCTATTATTATCCAAGTATCCTTCAAAATAATAAAATCCAACGGTAACAATTATAATCAACACTGGATATATATACTTTCTATTCATGTGCTATTTTTTTTAGGCGAGACAAAAATAACAAAATGCGCACTCCTATCGTTTTCAAAAACACTATAACCTTTATTATTTCTATATATATCACATTAAACAATCATGCGCTATGGTTTTTCCTTCTTTTTTTCAAGCTAAACCCTTGTCGTTTTAGGCAGTAAAATCTTTACATTAGACAAAGTGTTTTTTTCCTAAAATAATACCTGTATTACAAATATTAAAATCATTCAGTTACTACACAGTGTAACACCTTTAAAAAAACACATACTTAAACATATAACAATTCTAACCAGACATAGATGAATACTACTATAGAAAAAATTGTTGAAACCACTTTAATTAATAATAGAATTGGTAATTATAACAAAAAAGATCTGGAACTACAATTGCAAATACACCCTAATTATCCAAGTTTTCAATCTATTACTGATACGTTGGATTATTTTGATATAGATAACATAGCTGTGGAAGTTCCTAGTGAGGCATTAGATCAATTACCAGAATGTTTTATTACCTTGATCACATTAGACAATAAAGAAGAGATTGTAACTGTAATCAAAACAGACAACAACATAGAGTTAAAACATACGGATCTAAAGAAAAATAAACTTACTCTAGAAGAGTTCAAAGATATATGGGTTCCTAAGGTTATCGCAGTTGAATATAACACAAAACAGAAACTTATTTCTGATAAATCTATTTTTCAGAATCTAATATTGACTGGCCTATGTATCAGCGCACTCTTTGTTCTTTACAATAGCCCATGGGTTGTACATCATTTAGTTTTTATTTCTTTATCAATTACTGGTACTATTTTAAGCTTTTTTGCAATACGAGAAAGCTTAGGGATACAATCGCAAACAATACACCAATTTTGCACATCGGTAGGTAATACAAATTGCGGAGAAGTTATAAATAATAATAGCGGAAAATTATTTCCCAATTTTTCTTTGGCAGATGCTGGAATGGCCTTTTTTGGTTCGATATTATTACATCAATTATTCTATGGCTTTAACAGTACATTACTGGCATTATCACTAATCGGCATTCCATTTATTGTATACTCATTATACTCTCAAGCGTTTATTATAAAAAAATGGTGTGCGATTTGTTTAGCTATGGGATCAGTATCCATAGGTTTGGCGGTGATAGCAATACTCAATATCCCTAACAAATTAGATCTTCTCGAAATTACAAGTTTTATTATTGTGGCTTCGTTATTTACACTAGGCTTTTTATACTTAAAAGAAAAAATAAAACAAAACAAAAAATTTAAAGCAGAGAACTTAAAGCTAAATCATTTCAAAAGAGATGAGCAGATCTACAATCATTTATTTAATAGTTCAGAAAAGATAGAAGACAACAAGACTATCCCTCATGAAATTGTATTAGGTAATCCAAACGCTAGTTTCAAAATTATTAGCCTTACCAATCCAATGTGCGGATACTGTAAAGATGCATTTGAAGCGTATACACGTACTCTAAAAACCATGGGAGACCAAATTCAGATAATTATTAGACTAAATATTAAATATAATGATGTCAATGACAAAGCTACCCAAATAGCTCTTACTCTTTTTGATATCTATAGTAATCAAGGGGCTGACAAATTTATTCTCGCTTACAATAATTGGTTTGCAGACAGAACGCATAGCAAATGGCTAAAAAAACATACTGTCCCTCAAAACACTCAAGAATATTTAGACATCCTGAAGCAACAATCTGAATGGGCAAATAAAAATAATTTGTATTACACGCCCGCTACGCTTATCAATACTAAACTATATCCAAAAAAGTACAATTACCAAGAATTCTTCCATTTTATGAGCATTATGATTGAAAATCACACCAGTCAACTTGAAGAACCTCGTAATGCTGTGACCATATAATCATACCTTAAAACCGATACAACATGTTAACAAAGATTTTGAAATTAAAAGATGTTCAAGAAATCGACAATCAAGTATTAAAGGAGGCACTTTCCGTTTTCTTCAACAGATGACTGCGGATGTATCGTAATGGGTAATAGTGGTTATCTAGAAATCATTGCTATCTCGTGTGATAGTATTTGTCCTGATGGTTCTAATCCTGTGCCTAGTTTGGGATATTAACACCTCCTTTTTAGCTTTAAAATAACATTAATTAAGTTATTTTAAAGACCTGAGTTACAGATACAGCACTAATACCTAACAAAAACACATACTATAAAAACGCTTACAGCTTTATCTTAACATAAACAAAAACAGTGACTTAGAAAAAATTATAATAGATACGCTTTACTTTATCATGAATGTTGTTTTTCATTTTTCAAAACAAAACATCGTTCTATATAAGTAATTAAATAATTTATTAACTTTAATTTTTCATTCATTATGTTCCGTCAAATTTTAAGCTTAGAAGGTGCTCAAGAAATCGAAAAAAAAGATCAAAAATCAATCTCTGGAGGAGGTAGACCTATCTTAATAAGATGCTACCCTAGTAGTGATCCTGAGTGTTGTGGAACTGCACAATGGCAATGTGGTGTAGGACCTCATAGCGGGGGATCTTATCAGAATGGATATTGCGCATGTTTTTAAGCATTAAAAAAAGGAGATTGGGACTCTAGGGCTTCAATCTCCTTTTTTAATTTAATTTCGTTTTTTCTTTTTGAAAAAGCAAGCAATCAAACCATATTATCTTTTTACATCTAATGCATCACGTAGCGCATTACCTATCAACATAAATGCCATCACTAAACTCATAATACCTAATCCAGGTATAACTGCAAGATAAGCTTTACCAAGAATGATATAAGAATAATGATCTTTGATCATTGCCCCCCAACTTGCCATAGGTGGTTGGGCTCCTATTCCTAAAAAGCTAAGCCCACTTTCTATAAGAATTGCACCTGCAAAGTTTGCAGCAGAAATTACAATTACAGGCGCTAGACTATTTGGCAGTATATGCTTTATAATAATTCTAGAATTGGTAAATCCTAATGCTTTTGCTGCAGTAACATACTGCATTTGCTTTACACTTAAAACCTGTCCTCTAACCACTCTAGCTACTTCTACCCACATTGTCAATCCTACTGCTATAAAAACTTGCCAAAATCCTTTCCCTAAGGCTAGTGTAATGGCAATAACTAATAATAAAGTAGGAATTGACCAAGTAACATTTATCAACCACATAATGATCGCATCTACCTTACCTCCAAAATAACCAGCAATTGCTCCCAAAGATATTCCTAAAAACAAAGAGATCAATACTGCCACAAATCCAATAGCAAATGATATACGGATTCCTATCAACATCCTACTTAATAAATCTCTTCCGTACTTATCTGTACCTAGAATAAAAGTTTTGGTTTGTATATAGGTTGAAATTATTTCTTTAGAAGTTAAACCAGCTGGAAATTTTTTAAAACTAATTTCTTTTGATAATTCTATCACTTCTCCTTCACTATAAGGGTACATTTTGACCCCATTACTTTTTAAAACATAGCGTTCTATTGGAATTTCTGTATCTGTATTTTTTTTACCAAAAAAAGTTTTATTCAAAAAGGATTGATCTGTTGCTTCTTTTGAAGGAATAGTAAGCATCTGAACTTTAAACCCTGGGGGTTTGGAATGAATAGACAAATGCATTTGATTAGCATTCTGAGAGTTATCAGGAGCTAAAACATATGCAAAAACAGCTATAATTGCACAAAAAGCAATAAAACATAAACTTAAAACGCCCCAAAAATTCTTTTTGAATTTTTGGAGCGCTAATTTACTCAAAGAGTTTGATGTTATTTCTGGCATTACACCTCTTAATTCTTTAGTGAAACTGGATTTTTAGACCTTCTAATGTTATTAATTTTCAGATCTTCAAGTACACTAATTGCCTCTTCAACATAAACATCTTTGCTCAGGCTTTCGTGCCATCTATTTCTTTTTCTTTCTAAAATTGAATCCTCTTGCATCATTTTCCTTTCGTAAGGTAATGACTGAAAAGTTAAATTAGTTTTATAATCTCCTATTGCTTTAAAATACTCAACCCGCTTCTCATTGGCAGCTATATTCGATTTATACTTACCATATTGTAACGAGTACATATTAACATCTCTTCTTTGTCTTACCCATTTTGCATTTTCTTCAATCAATTTTAACTGATCATTTTTAGACATTCGCTCTTTACTATTATTGATTGTCTGATCAAAATCAATATAACCATTCCAAATTTTATAATCTGCCGCAGCAATCTTATCCCATGGCAATGGGTTTTCTTGGTCTTTTTCTCCTATATCAATATAACT
The DNA here is from genome assembly GCF_002924285.1 of Aquimarina sp. I32.4. Lineage (NCBI taxonomy): Bacteria > Pseudomonadati > Bacteroidota > Flavobacteriia > Flavobacteriales > Flavobacteriaceae > Aquimarina > Aquimarina sp. I32.4. Next base: position 16,329 of record NZ_PGUB01000009.1, read on the forward strand.
ATAACGATCAGGAACAACTACATCACTCTTTACTCCTTCTAATTGTGTTGAACCACCATTTACTCTATAAAACTTCTGTGTTGTAAGTTTTAATGCTCCTAGATCTCCAAAATCATTACTACGCATCCATCTATTAAGATCCATTACATTCTGCACAGTTCCCTTACCATAGGTTTGTTTACTACCAATGATAATTGCTCTTTTATAATCCTGCATTGCTGCCGCTAAAATTTCTGAAGCTGAAGCTGATAATTCATTTACCAAAATTACCAATGGCCCGTCCCAAAGTATACTTCTATCTTTATCACTTAAAACTTCTGGAGATTCGCCTTTTGTTCTTACTTGTACTACAGGTCCTTTTTCTATAAACAGTCCAGCAATATCTACTACCGTTTGCAAGGACCCTCCTCCATTATCTCTAAGATCTATTACCAATCCGTCCATGTTTTGTTCTTTAAGACGAATAATCTCTTGTTTTACATCTTTGGCAGCATTACGTTGGTTATAATCTTGCATGTTAAAATAAAACTTTGGCAGATTCACTATTCCAAATATTTTATCATTCTTTTTTACAATAGATGATTTTGCATACGTTTCTTCTAACTCAACAATATCTCTTGTTATCTCTATAAACTCAGTAGTTCCATCCACTTTTTTCACTACTAGAGTAACTTTGGTACCTTTTGGTCCTTTTATAAGACTTACAGCATCATCAAGGCGCATTCCTACGATACTTACTGGTTCATTCTCATCTTCTTGTTTTACTTTTAAGATAAGATCACCAACTTCTACTTCATTACCTCTCCAAGCTGGTCCACCAGAAATAACTTCTATTACTTCAACATTATTATTTTTTTTCTGCAGCCTTGCTCCTATTCCTTCAAGTTTACCAGACATTGCAATATCAAATCGATCTTTGTCTTGAGGTGCAAAATAGTAGGTATGAGGATCAAATTCTTCTACTATAGAGTTTATATAAATAGAAAACCAATCTTTTCTTTCTAAATCATCTGCAATTTCAAAATAATCTTTTAACGATTTTTCTGTCATTTCACGAGCTTCTTGCTCTAAAACAACCGAAGTTTTTCTTTTATAATTACTGTTTTTGGTTACAGAATCTATTTGTTCTTCGACTTTATCATAATAACTGGACAATACATTAAATTTAAGTTGTAACCTCCAACGATTTCTCATATCAATTTTACTTGCTACATACGGTAACTTTTCATAATCTGTATCGATACTTTCATCTTTCTCGAAATTAAATGGTTTTTCTAGAATTTCTTTATGCAAGATTCTCGCTTCCGCCATTCTTTGTTGCAGACGATTGTATGTTAAATTAAAAAAAGTGATGTCTTTATTTCTGATTTCATCATCTACCAATTTCTCATATCTCTTGAATTCGTCGATATCACTTTTATAAAAATACCGCTTCAGAGGATCCAATGCGTCTATATAATCAGAGAAAACTTCTTTAGAAAAATCATCATTAATATTCTTTGCATCATAATGCCCTTTTCCTAAGACATAGCTAATTAAATCTATTAACAATTTATCTTTATCTGGATCATTTTCAACCTTGGTCGTAAAACTGCAAGAAGCCGCCGAAACAATCACGGTAAGCATCAAAATCAAAAAACTCTTTTTCATACGCTCATTTAATTTAGGGATTCTACAGGCAAAATACATTAAAAATCGTGCCAATAACAGGTAATATTACTAAAATTTTCTTAAATGTACTAATATTATTCAATCCACTTTTACTTATTCAAAACATCTCTTGTATACATTTATTAGTTATCAGTTATTAATTGATTTTTTTATGACTATTGTTTGATTTTATATTGACTTCTGGTATCTCTTTTATTCATCTAAAAAAGTGTATTTTTACCTTCGCAAAAAATAAGATCATGGCACATAAAAAACCACTAATTCTAGTTACTAATGATGATGGCATTACTGCTCCAGGAATACGTGCTCTTATTAGTGTTATGAATGAAATAGGTGATGTTGTTGTAGTTGCTCCTGATAGCCCTCAAAGCGGTATGGGACATGCCATAACAATTAATAGCACCTTGTATTGTGACCCCGTGACCATTGATAAAAGTGAACCCCAAAAAGAATATAGCTGTTCTGGTACTCCTGTAGATTGTGTAAAAATGGCTTCACGACAAATTCTAGAAAGAAAACCAGATTTATGTGTGAGTGGAATTAACCATGGTTCTAATTCTGCAATCAATGTAATCTATTCTGGAACTATGAGTGCTGCTGTTGAAGCTGGTATTGAAGGAATTCCTGCTATTGGATTCTCATTGCTAGATTACGGCATGGATGCAGACTTTGAGCCTTGCAAAAAACATGTGAAAACTATCGTTGAAAACGTGTTAAAAAACGGATTACCAAAAGGTGTTGTTCTTAATGTAAATATCCCCAAACTAGCTAAAGACGAAATAAAAGGAGTAAGAATTTGTCGTCAGGCAAATGCGCATTGGGTTGAAAAATTTGACAAAAGAACAAATCCAATGGGCAGAGAGTATTATTGGCTTTCTGGTGAATTCATAAACGAAGACAAAGGTAAAGATACTGATGAGTGGGCACTACATCATGGTTATATCTCTATAGTACCTACACAATTTGATCTCACTGCTCATCACTTTATTCAAGAATTAAACAACTGGTCACTAAATGATTAAAAAAGAAATTAGCATTGGTCTTTTTATAGCTTTGCTCAGTAATAGTATAGGTTTTATTGCATGTGTATTTATTTTTTCGGCACTTAGCAATCAAGGTCTTTCATTTACAGAAACCTTAAAAGCATCTGTAGCAAATGATTCTTTAGGAAGCTTAATTGTACTAGGGGCGCTCCCAAATTTGATTATTTTCTTTCTTTTTTTAAGAAAAAACAACATATATCGTGCTCGTGGCGTGCTTCTTGCTACACTTATTGCGGCTATTTTTATTGCAATTAGTAAATTTGCATAACCTATATAAATATCCTAGACTAGTTAATTTTGAAAAAAACGCTATTATGATTGATAATAGCTTATAATAGATAACACATGAAATACTACCTTCTTGCAGGAGAGGCTTCCGGTGATTTACACGGTTCCAATCTTATGAAATCCATTCTTAAAGAAGATCCCAAGGCAGAATTTAGATTTTGGGGTGGCGATCTTATGCAGGCAGTTGGCGGCTCTTTGGTAATACATTATAAGGAGCGTGCATTTATGGGATTTTTAGAAATAATAACTAATCTTCTAAAGATACTAAAATTAATAGGGTATTGTAAAAAAGATATTACGCAATACCAACCAGATGCGCTTATCTTTATAGATAATTCAGGATTTAATTTACGTATTGCAAAATGGGCAAAGCCATGTGGATTTAATACCCATTATTATATCAGTCCACAGGTATGGGCATCTAGACCTGGACGTATCAAGACGATAAAATCTACTATTGACCATATGTATGTAATCTTACCTTTTGTCAAAGATTTTTATACAAAACACGATTATAATGTTGAGTTTGTTGGTCATCCTTTGATCGATGCTATTTCTGAACATAATCAGGTCATGCCAGAGGCCTTTAAAGCTGAATACAAATTAGATGAACGCCCTATTATTGCAATATTACCAGGAAGTAGAAAACAAGAAATTCGAAAAATGCTTGAGGTAATGCTTTCTGTGGTAGATGATTTTCCTGATTACCAATTTGTCATTGCTGGTGCTCCTAGCCAAGATACCTCTTTCTATACGCCTTTTATCAAGAAAGAAGGGGTTCATCTTATTATGAATAAAACTTATGATTTATTAAGTTTAAGTAATGCAGCATTAGTAACTTCTGGAACCGCTACCTTAGAAACAGCATTATTCAAAGTACCGCAGGTAGTATGCTATAAAGGAAGTTATATTTCTTATCAAATTGCAAAGCGAATCATTAACCTAGATTATATTTCTCTGGTCAATCTTATTATGGATAAACCTGTTGTAAAAGAATTAATCCAAAATGATTTTACTTCTGAAAAACTCAAAGAGGAGCTTTCTATTATTACCGATGATTACAAAAGAGCTGTTATGTTTTTGGATTACTATGATCTAGAAAAAAACCTTGGAGGTAAAGGAGCTAATGAAAAAACCGCCAAATGCATTATTAATGCTATAAAAGAGAAATAAGTGATTCCTCCATTATTTACGAACAACTTATAATTGTTTTGTATAGTAATTCAGGATTTACTGGCTTATGAAGAACAGTTGCAATACCTACCTCATCAAATTTATCTTTATTCAACTTTTCTGAGATTGCTGTCAACGCAACAATTGGTATTTTTTTATCATATTCTTTGATGTATTTTGTTGCTTCAAAACCATCCATCTTGGGCATCATAATATCCATTAATATCATAGAGTATTTATTACTTCTTACCATATCGACTGCTTCTTTCCCATCATAAGCTGAATCACATGTAAAACCATAATCAGAAATTATTTTTTTAGTTATTAACTGATTTACTTTATTATCCTCTACCAGCAGAACATTTATATTTTTTTGCAATTCATCTCTACTATCAGCAAATATCTTATTTTCCTCAGCACTTTTTTCAGGAATATCAAAATCAATCTTAAACGAAATTTTAGTTCCTTTTCCTGGTTTGGATTTTATAGTGATACTACTATTATGCAACTCTAGTATTTTTTTTGCTATAGATAACCCTAACCCAGTACCTCCAAATTTTCTATTTATTTTTACTGAGCCTTGATCAAAGTTTTCAAATGCTTTATCTATTTGTGCCTTGGTCATCCCCATACCAGTATCTTTTATAGAAAACTTGATTTTGGCCTTATCCTCTGTTTTTGATTCTAACATAACCTTTATATCAATATCTCCGTATTTGGTAAACTTTAGTGCATTATCCAATATTTTAAGAAATACTTGAGACACCTTAAGCATATCCCCCTTAAGGTTTTCAGGGATATCACTATCTATTCTTTTATGAATTGTATTATTATTCCCCTTCATGTCTACAGAAAAATCTATCAGGTTATCTAATAAAGTTTTTAAATCAAAAATTTCATGTTTCAACTCAAACTTCTCTTTTTCAAGATTGTTTAGATGAATAACATCGATAAGTAATTTCAATAAATGATCACTAGACATAGAGATCAGTTTTAATTGTTTTTTTTGACTTATTGTTAATTTTTCTTTTTGTAATAAGAAGACAATTCCTTTTATGGTGGTAAGGGGTGTAAAAAGCTCATGGGTTACTGAATCCAAAAAATCCGATTTTGCTCTTAACGCTTTGTCAACTTTTTCATTTGCTTCTTTTAGTTTATTATTACTAGAACTCAACAAAGCATTCACTTTTGATTTATATTTAGATTTTCTGTATTGTGCTACGCTCAATACAATTAACCCTATAATAAATACACTCGAGAATAGAATAATGTACTTATTCGTTTTTATTTGGGATTCTTTTAGTTTATTCTCTACTTTAATTCTTTTATTTTCTTCTTCTTTAAGGTTTAATTGACTCAACAAGGTAAGATCAGCACTAATTTCTTTTGTTTTTTTATCTAAAAAAGAAGAAAAAGCAACCGCAGATTTTTTATAAAAAAAAGCTGCTTTTTTATAATTTCTTTTATTTGCATAATAAAGCCCTTTTACAGAGAGTAATCTCCCTTCAAAACGTAACGTATATTCATAAATACCCTTTTCTACTTCTATATTATTAAAACAATTTTTTACTTTTTTAAATTTATTAAGATTAACATAAGCCTCTGATAAAAAAAGGTTTAAGTGCCCTCTTCTGTTTTTTTTTACCTGTGCTTGATCAATAGCTTTCAAGGATTTTAGAGCATGTTCTAAAACTTCACTCCATTTTTTATTTTTTGCATAGGCGAAACAAAGATTATAATTAATATCAATTAAATCTTTAACCTCTCCATTCTTTCTCAATAAATCTTCTGCTTTAAGCCATGCCTTCAATTTTTCATCATGCTTTTTGAGCCTAGACTTAAATACCCCTAAATGTTCATAATATAGTCCTAATTCCCTATTATCTTTTAACCCTTTAATAATTTCCAGATTACTATTTAAATATTTCTTGATTTTTACCGTATCTCTTTTACGAAGAAGAAAATCTATTTTTGCTCTGTTTACTTCGATTTTGAGATAAGGATCATCTATGTTTTTCACTAATTTCTCTACCTCTTCCAGTAAATAAATTCCACTATCTCTTTTCTCTTTAGTGATTCCTAAAAGTGATTCTGATTCTTCATCTGTTACACCCAAAATTAATTCTGAAGATTTTTTTAAAATATGCCTTATGCTATCAATGCTTATTTGGTTATTAGAACCCTGAGCTTTCACAGGTATTACGCTCAAGTTAATCAGTAAACACAAGGCATATATATAGGCATAGGATTTCATTTTTAAAGAGTTTGATTTTCAACATATTAATATATCAAAAAAAAACCACTACCTATCATAAGTTTTAAACAAATTATGTAAAAATACACCTACAATATTTTGTCATATTTTACGTCACATCAAGAGTACTTTTCTTATAATTCAAGTAATCATATATATCTTAATTAATTTTTAAATTTTTGAAATTGTTATACAAAAACACGTACTTTGTTATAAACCCAAATCAAATGAAAAAAATAATTATATATCTTCTGATCGCTGTTTTACATATTTCCTGTGGAAGTTCTTCTAAAAATAAAGTCGTTATATCCTCTAAAACAAGAGCTACTCATAAAACCAATAAAACTCCTAGTACTAAAAAAATTAAAAGCATCGTAAAGTATGCCAAAACTTTTAATGGCACTAGATATAAATATGGAGGTACTACAAAAAAAGGAATGGACTGTTCTGGATTAGTCTATACATCATTCAAAAAAGAAAATATTGTTCTGCCTAGAACCTCAAAAACTATGGCTACTCAAGGTAAACCTGTATCTCTAAAAAAAGTTACTGTTGGAGATTTACTTTTTTTCAAAACCAATAAAAGAAAAAACGTTATCTCTCATGTTGGTCTAGTAATAGAAACCAAAGGAGTTATTAAATTCATACATGCCTCAACATCTAAAGGGGTGACGGTATCTAGTCTAAACGAAAAATACTGGAATAAGTGTTTTGCTAGCGCGAGACGAGTACTGTAAATCAACACAACACATTTTTATTTTTTTTTAGAAAACAAAAATCGTAGTTTCAAAAAATGAGACTATGATTTCATATCATTGCATCATAAACAACTGAATTTCAATTTCAACAGTGTTTTATGAAGCTTCTTAACATCCCTTTTATTTTCATAACGATTTCAACAGGTGTTGGAATTCTACTTGGTTACTACTATGTTGATATTGCTATTAATGCTCTTCTTCTTATTTTTTTCATTTCAACATGTATTCTAAGCGGCACATGGCAGCAATCAAAAAAAATGTTCAGTAAAGGACATTTTTTTACCTTTTCAATGATTCTTTTCTTTATCATTTTTGGAATAACGCTAGTAAAAATTCATAATCCAAAAAACCAACCAAATCATTACATCAACCATATCAATCTAAACCACAAAGGTCCTATCGGAATACGATTTTACATTAAAGAGCAACTAAAACCTTCTTCATACTACAACAAGTATATTGTTTCTCTTAGATATATAAAAGATGAAATGGCAAATGGTTTAGTACTACTACGGATTCCAAAAGATAGTATCTCCCCCTCTTTAGAAATTGGTGATACTTATACACTCTATACTAAAATAAAAGAAATCCCCAAACCACTGAATCCACTTCAGTTTGATTATTCAAAATATCTAAATAAACAATACATATATCACCAAATTACTACTAAGTCTTATCAACTCATCCATAACAAAAGAAAGGAATCTTCTCTACCTCAACTTGCGTATCAAATAAGAAAAAACATCAATTTATCCTTGAGTTCTTATTCTTTTTCCAACAAACAACTATCTATTATTAATGCGCTAATACTAGGTCAGAAACAAAACCTAAGTAAAGACACCTTTAATGAATATAAAGATGCAGGAGCTATTCACATTCTGGCTGTATCTGGGCTACATATAGGAATCATCTTGTTACTTTTAAACAGTATAACTTCTCCTCTTAATAGGCATAAAATTGGAAAAACTCTTCAATTAATCCTAATTATATTATCTCTGTGGTCTTTTGCTATTATAGCTGGATTATCACCTTCTGTACTTAGAGCAGTTACTATGTTCTCTTTTCTATCAATAGGAAAACATATGAGATCAAAAACCAGTACTTTAAGTTCTCTCTTTATTTCAGCATTTGTTCTTTTATGTTTCAACCCCTTATTATTACTTTCTATTGGTTTTCAATTGAGTTATCTGGCTGTACTTGCCATCATCTTGATACAGCCACTTATTGTCAAATTTTATGCTCCCAGATTTTATATCTTCAAAAAATTATGGGAGACATTCACTGTTACAATAGCAGCTCAGATAGGTTTATTACCAATAACACTCTATTATTTTAACCATTTTCCAGTTCTATTTTTTGTTTCTAATCTTATCATTATTCCTTTTTTAGGAAGCATTCTTGGAATCGGGATTATTGTTATCCTTCTTGCTTCTCTACATATTCTTCCTGATTTTATAAGAAACTTATTTTCTGATTGCATTAGTACAATGAATTACATTGTAGCGTGGACCGCACAACAAGAAAACTTTATAATTAGAAATATTTATTTTTCTAAAAGTATGCTCTTTTCCTTTTATCTTATCTTGATTTTTGCAATCACAACCAGTAAATTACACCTAAGAAAAAGGCTTGTCTGGCTAACTGCTCCACTTCTTTTATTTATTGGTATTCTTATCTATGAAAAACAAAGTAAAGCAGCTATAGAAGAATTAATTATATATCACACTCATCGTAATACAACCATTGGTTTTTTAAAAAACCAATCTCTTAGAGTATATAGTAAAATTCCTTTATCTGAAAAAACCCAAACTTTTTTATTTGGTAATTATTTGACACAAAATCAAGCCTCTCTTGATACTACGACACAATTAAAAAACAAATATCAATATAAAAAACAAAACATCCTTATCATAGATAGTTCTTGCACTTACAACACCCAACTCTATTCTCCTGACATCCTTTTACTATCTGGTTCACCAAAAATACATCTGGATAGGGTTTTATCAATTCTGAAACCCAAACAAATTATTGCAGATGGTAGTAACTATAAAAGCTATATAGATCGATGGGAAATTAGCTGTAAGAAACAAAAAATCTCTTTTCATCGTACAGATAAAAAAGGAGCTTTTGTATTGAAATAAGGCTGTTCAAAACCCTAAAGTGATACTACAGATTTTTTTATATATTCTTTTCTAATGGAGAGTTTTACTTCTTTAATTATCTTATATAGCACTGGTATACAGTCTCTAGCAAGACTAGTTTGACTATTAAAAAGCACACAAATGCCTAAATCTTCTTCAGGGTAAATTGCAATTTCACTTCTATAATCATTAACACTTCCACCGTGATGAAAAACCATATTTGGCTTTTCTAATTCTTTATCTGTGAGGGTATGAATCCTCCAGCCTAGCCCATAAAAAGAAGCTGCATATCCAGGCCATTTTTGATAGTATTGCCTTCTGCCAGTCACCTCTATTTTTGGATTAAACACATAATCCATTGTATCGGGCATCATAACTTCAGGGTTATTACCTAATAAAAATTTCATCCATTTTGCCATATCAGAAACACTTGCATTAATCCCTCCTGCTGCAATAGCATTATTATAATACTTCTTATTAATCTCTATAGAATTCCATCTTTTGTTACGACGACGATGGGGTTCTGCTACATTTTCTGATTCTTTAATTGCTTCATAGCTTGCTGAAGCTGAAGTCATTTGTAGTGGTTCAAAAATCTTATCTCGTATAACTTGCTTAAAAGGCATACCAGTAACTTCTTCTATAATTGTACCACTCAATGCAAAAACAGCATTTTGATAGCTATATATTTTACCTGGTTTATCTATTGGAGTAACTTTCTTAAACTGGTTTGCAATCGTCTTTATAGGCACTCCATCTTCTACAAGATTCGTATAACTATGATATGGTAGGCCAGTAGTATGAGATAATATATGTGACAAGGATATTTTTTTGGTTTGCCCTAAATTAGAGAATCTAAAATCAGGAACATACTCTACTATTTTATCATCCCAATCAAGCAAGCCTTCTTCTACATGTATTCCTGCCAATATTCCTGCAAAACCCTTAGATACAGAACCTATTCTAAAAATAGTTTCTTCATTGATCTTATCTTGTAAGGCTACATTTCTTTTACCATATCCTCCTATATAAACAACAGAATCACATTTTACAATCCCGATTGCAGCTCCAACAATTAGTTTTTCTTGTATCGCTTTTGCAAAATAGGTGTTAATAGAATCAATTAATCTTTGTTTATATTCTTCATCAGGAGAATTAAAGTTTTCTGATGATACCACTTGAGCAGATTGTGGTTTTTGAAATGTTGTAGGCTGTTGTCTTGCGGAAACATAAGAAACAAGTAGCACAAGTAACAACATAGTCGGGGAGGCTATGGTTATTATCTTTCTCATAAGTAGGTAGGACTCAAAAAAAAGTAAATACAACTCAATAAAGTAAGTATTATTTTAACGTAGGTATATATTAATTACTTCAGATCATATGAGCTATACTCTCCTGTCTTTTCAAATCAGATTTGGGTATTAAGTTTATGGTTTATATATGTATATAACGTACAAGTTCTCAATTCATTGTGTATGCAACTATCTAATAGGCTCTAGTTACATTATTTAATACTTATAATTAAGAAATAAGAACGCACATAAAACCTTCTTTGACTATACAACTAATCAAGATTTACATAAAATTATATTCTGTACGATTTTAATTTTCAAAAGTACTCACAAAAGACTCTTCATACTTTTGCCAAGCTGCTTTGGTGGTTAATTTTTTATAATCATTAGAATAGATCATTTTTAAGTAGATCTCTAATTGCTGCGGAGTCTTATACCCAACTACAGGAGCAATTAAATTTCCTTTCTCATCAAAAAACACCATGCTTGGATAACCACTAATTTTTAATGCATTTGCAAAAAAGTGTTGACTATTTCTACCTTTTCTATCTGGGTTATAGTTTGGGTTTTTATAGGTAAAATCATTGTACTCTACCTCTTCTGTTCCTTCTGCATTAAATTTTACTGGATAGTAATTCTTATTCACAAAAGACACTACATCTTTATTATGGAATGTTTTTTTATCTAAGAGTTTACAAGGCCCACACCAATCGGTATAAACATCCATAAAGATTTTTTTAGGTTCTTTTTTTTGAGCCTCTAATGCATCATTCATCGTCATCCATTTAATTTCTTGAGATTGAGCAAAAAAGCTCATTAGAAATACAAATAGAACAAGTAGGTTTTTCATAGGTTTTCTTTTTATTGTGTTTTGTCAATCTCATTTTTATAACTAGTCGGAAACAAAAACTGTTCCTTATATAAAAAATCACTTTGCCTTTGGGAAAGCAAGTAAAATTACTTAATATTTATCGCACTCCATGCATTAGTTTTTTAACAATCGGTTCAAAAAGGATAGAAATTACTCCCACCACAACAGACACAATAGTCAACATCCAAAAGAAATAGCTAATCCCCTCGGTATCTGCAATCTTATCAATATTCTCTCCGAATTTACCTGCTCCTTTCATTCCAATAGCAACTGCTAAATACCAAACTCCAAACATAAAAGCAATCATTCTGGCAGGTACAAGTTTACTCACATATGAAAGTCCAACAGGGGAAATACATAATTCTCCCATAGTATGGAACAAATAGACCAAAATCAACCAAATTATACTCACTGAAGCTGTTTTTGCTCCTGGTTCAATTCCATTGGCCCCAAAAGCTACACAAGCCATCCCTATTGCTAACAAGAACATCCCTATACCATACTTCATATTCGCAGATGGATTGTACTTGCTTTCCCACCACTTAGAAAACAATGGTGCAAAAGCAATTATAAACAATGAATTCAGTATCGAAAACCAACTAGCTGGAATTTCTACCGCACTGTTGATAGACGAAATAGTGGCTGTGGTTTCTGATGCTTGATCCAAGTCATATTTGATTGAATGTGCTATTTTCACCAATATCTCGTCTCCCACATTTAGAAGACTCTTCTCTTCAGAAGAAATCTTTATTTTTTTAGAAACAGACTTTCCAAAGCTGTTGGTAATAACGACATCTACATTATTAACCGTTGTTCCAAAAGCCCCAGGTTTTGATTCTTTAGAAAACCCTACAACATTGGCAGCAAGGCATTCTCCCACTTGATTTCCTTTCCCATCAATCAGATATCCATTTTCTATTTTATTCTTCCCCTTAGATTCCTCTTTCTGATCATAAATCGAAAGGCTTTGAATATCTTTTACCTTTATAACATCATTTTCTTTATATGCTTCTGAAGAAATTATTTTCACCTCTTCTGTTTTTCCATTAACATTGCTATAGATAATATTATAAGAAGATGCTTTAAACTCATTAGAGATCATCCAGATAGTAACTCCCCAGACAATCACAAAACTAGTAGCCAAAATAATATTCGACCATTTATACTTGGCAAAGGTTTGTTTAAACAAAAGCCACAATACCCAAGTAATTATTCCCAAAGGCACTATCGCTATAAGCGTGTTTATTACTTTGAAAATATATGCTGAGGTTCCTTCCAGTATTCTATCCGTATAATCTTTAGCAAAAACTGTCAGTGTATTCGGCGACTGTTCAAAAATTGCCCAAAAGAAAATGGTAAGAAATGCAAAAAACGTAACCGCTATTAATTTTTCTTTTGTCAACTGAGAATACTTTGTTAACCTGTATATTAACAGCCCTAAAAACAAGACAAGAGCTGTTATAATTACAAAATTATTTCCTTCCAGTCCTAATATTTGAAAATCAAAAATATTAAAAGAACCTTCTGATATCTTAGCCGCTGGATCATTCAAAATCCATAAGATCCCCACAACACTACAAATTGTAATAAGTACTAGTTGTCCTTTTGAAAAAGGTACGCGTTTATCATTATCATCTTCTGATATTTTTACCTGTTCTTCTTTCTTAGGTTTTAGTCCAATATCTCCAAAAATATTTTGTGCTAGCCAAAATTGAATTAGCCCAAAAAGCATAAAGATTCCTGCTAATCCAAATCCATAACTCCATCCGACTTTTTCTCCCAAATATCCGCAAAGTAAAATTCCGAAAAAGGCTCCAGCATTCACTCCCATATAGAAAATCGTATACGCCCCATCTTTTTTCTCTTGATGATTCTTATACATTTCGGAAATAATAGAAGTTATATTTGGCTTAAAAAAACCATTTCCAAACACCAGTAAAGCTAATCCCGTATATATGAAAAATGGTGTTTCTACAGCCATTGCTCCATGCCCTAAGGTCATCAAGAGCGCTCCGACTACAATTGCCCAACGAAATCCAATAATCTTATCTGCAAAATACCCCCCCAACATAGTAGAAAGATAAACCAACCCTACATACGAACCAAACAATGCCGAAGCATGTTCTCTAGGCCATCCCCAACCTTCATCAAATAATGATGCCGTAAAAAACAATACTAAAAGAGCGCGCATTCCATAAAAAGAAAAACGCTCCCACATTTCTGTAAAAAACAGCACAAACAATCCTGCTGGGTGACCTAAAACTTTATCCTTAAAAAAGTCATTGGTATCTGTAATATTTGAGTTCATCGTTTTCTTTATTCTAGTTATCAGCTAATTCGAATCCTTCTGCTTCTTCGTTTCTCAAATCTCTTTCATTATCTTCTGCTCCATGTGTTAATACCTTTAGTTTTTTCAGGAATACTATTAATAACAACCCAAAAATAACTGTAAACAAGGTAATCATCATAAATATGTTATACTCTAATGCATTTTGCTGCTCTTCTATTTTAAATGAAACACTATAATCTTTTCCATCTCCTTTATTAACTTCTATTTTAGCCTTTTCCTCATCTTTTTCGAATAACAATTTGGTATGATATGGATTTTCTTTCGTTACATTATTTTCTTTTAAGTACGCTAATAACTGAGAACTCTCATTGTTCCCTTCTGAATTATCAAGAACAAACAACGAATTTAAAGATGTTCCTCTCTCATAATCCGTAAATGCTACTTTGTCTCCTTGTGGGTATAATGCCGCTCTTATTTCAAAGTTTTTATCACGATTAATCGCATAGTCCTTTTCAGTAATTTCTTTACCATCTACATCTTTGGTGTACGCTGCTTTATCTACGAAAGAATAAACAGCTTCTTTACTGGCAATCACCTTTCCTTCATATGGTTCTAATTGAGAAGATTCTCCAATTGCTCCTGCCAGTTTATTTCCAAACCCAGTACATGCAAAATATATCCCCATCATAATAGAAGCGTATTTTACTGGTGCTAACTTAGTGATAAACGATAAGGCTACTGGCGAAGCACATAACTCTCCAATAGTATGAAATAAATAAGCCATAAAAATCCAAAACATTGCTGCTTTCCCAAAGTTCTCTGTAGCAGCTTCTTTAGAAGCAAACATCATAAATATAAAACCTAGCCCCATAATGATTGTTCCGATTGCCATTTTGAACAGGGAAGATGACTCTTTTCCTTTTTTACGCCACCATATCCAAAATCCAGCTATTACAGTTCCAAAAATGATGATATATCCAGCATTTAGTGATTGGAATACAGCTGCTGGTATTTCTTGTAACCACTCTGGTCCTCCAAATCCAGTAACTCTATTTACTTTTACATCTGTATACAGGTTCATCAAACCTCCTGCCTGCTCAAATGCTCCCCAGAAAACAATTACAATCAAGAAAGAAATCAGCAATACAATTACTCGGTCTTTTTCTATTTTGGTCAATGGTTTTTTAGCAGCCTCTTTATTTACAGATTCTTTTGCTCCAATAAAATCACCTACTCCTACCAAGTACTTCTGTCCCCACATGTATACGATCTGTCCCAGAACCATTCCGATTCCAGCCAATCCGAACCCCAAGTGCCAACCGTATTTCGCCGCTACAATTCCTACAATAATCCCAGCTAAAAAGGCTCCAAGGTTAATTCCTATATAAAAAAGTGTAAACCCTTTATCTCTTCGGATATCTCCTTCTTTATACAATCCTCCCACCATCGTAGAGATATTAGGCTTCAAGCATCCAACCCCAAGAATCACCAAAGCTAGCCCTCCAAAAAAGGCTGTACTTGTCGGGATCGCTAATATCCCATGCCCTAAACACAACAATAACCCTCCCAACATCACCGTCTTTTTCTGACCCAGCCATTTATCTGCTATAATTCCTCCTGGAATAGACATCACGTATACCAACATGGTATACCATCCATACAACCACAACGCTTCTTTTGTTGTCCAACCCAGTCCTGGATCATTAGCCGTGGCCGAAGTTGCAATATACAACACTAGTAGTCCTCTCATTCCATAGTACGAGAATCGTTCCCACATTTCTGTAAAGAATAGTACGAACAACCCTATCGGGTGCCCAAATAGCTCTTTTTGGTGAGCTGCTTTAACTGTATTTGCCATTATGTATGTTTAATTAATTATAAGTTGTTTTTTATGAAGTTAGTCATCTTATTGTATAAATGTAATCTAGTATTACCACCATAGATCCCATGATTTTTGTCGGGATAAACTGCCCAATCAAAATCTTTATTTGCCTGTACTAATGCTTCTACCAGTTGCATTGTATTTTGCACGTGTACATTATCATCTGCACTACCATGTACTAGTAAGAATTTTCCTTTTAATCCTTTTACAAAATTAATTGGTGAATTATCATCGTATCCTTTTGGATTTTCCTGTGGAGTAGTCAAGTATCTTTCTGTATAGATAGTATCGTAAAATCTCCAGCTGGTTACAGGGGCAACAGCAATTGCCATTTTGAATGTATCAGGAGCTTTAAACAAGCAATTGCTTGACATAAAACCTCCGTAACTCCATCCCCAAATTCCTATTCTGGAAGCATCAACATATGGTAAACCACCAAAATGTTTTGCTGCCGCTATCTGATCTTGTACTTCTAGGTTTCCTAAATCATTTTGAGTAGCTTTTTTAAACTTAGCCCCTTTCAATCCCGTTCCTTTTCCATCAACACAAGCTACAATATATCCTTGTTGTGCTAACATCATATACCAATAATCATTTGCACTACTCCAAGAGTTTTTTACCGATTGAGATCCTGGGCCAGAATACTGATACATCAACAATGGATATTTCTTGGTTACATCAAAATCTTTTGGTTTAATCATCCAAGTATTCAATGTTTCACCATTGACTTCTATTGTAGAAAACTCTTTTGGGCGGACATCATATGCTGCAAGTTTCTCTACTAATTTTTTATTGTTTTTAATCTCACGAACAACTTTTCCTGTCTTACCATCGTTAAGAGTATATTCATAAGGAGTTGTTGCATTAGAAAAATAATTGATGTAAAAGCTGAAATCTGCACTAAACTCAGCATCATTCGTTCCTTCTTTTTGACTTAATCTCTTTTTATCTTTCCCGCTAAGTGTTACAGCATAGATATCTCTGTTTACACTTCCGTTTTCTACACTTTGATAATAGATATTTTTATTCTTTTTATCATAGCCGTAATAATCAGTTACCTCCCAAGTACCTTTTGTCAACTGATTAATTAACTCCCCAGATTCTTTATAATGATAGATATGGTTATACCCATCTTTTTCACTTGTCCAGATAAAACTATTGTCATCTAAGAATGTAAGATTATCAGTAATATCAATATATGCTTCATCTTTTTCATTAAGAACAACTTTTGGTGCTTTGGTCTTAGCATCTACAAAAATTAAATCCAGATTATTTTGATGTCTGTTTAATACTTGTACACTCAAAATATCTGGATTTGCTGTCCATTTGATTCGTGGGATATAAAAATCTTTATAATCTCCCAGTTTAATTTCATCTAAACTCATTGCATTTATATCTGCAAGATACAGAGAGACTTTTGCATTTTTCTCACCTGCTTTAGGGTACTTAAATACTTGTTGTTTTTGGTATAAATCTTTACCATATACATCCATAGAGAATTCTGGCACTTCTTTTTCGTCAAATCTCAAAAATGCAATTTTATTACTATCTGCACTCCAGTCAAAAGCTCTTACAAAAGCAAATTCTTCTTCATACACCCAATCAGTAATCCCATTAATAATTTCATTTTTCTTACCATCATCTGTCAATTGAACTTCTTGACCAGTTTCAAAATTGAGCATATATATATTGTTATCTAAAACATATGCTATCTTTTTACCATCAGGCGATAAAAGAGGGGATTGTATTTTTTTATCACTTACCTTAAAAATTCCTTTTGAGGGCACATCATAAATATGATAAATTCCTTTTGAAGAGTGACGATATATTTGCTCTAGCCCACTAGAAAGCAAAATTCTATTCTCATCCTTACTAAAAGAATATCCTTGAAACGAATCAAGATTATCTATAAGAGATGTGCTTACTAATGTTCTAGCTTTCTCACCAGTTTTATATGTATATACTTCAATATTGGTAGCTCCAGAAGTTCCATCTCTCTCTATAACCGAATACTCGGTTCCGTTTTTCATAGAATGTAATGATTGTAATCCTTCTGTTCTAAAAGCTCCTCTCCAAATTTCTTCGAGAGTAAAAGCTTTATTTTGTGCCGATATGGCTAGGGTAATAAAAAATGTTATTGTAAAAAACAATTTTGTAATTTTCATCTTATATTTTTAAAAATTGTTAACGCCAAGAATAATAAAAAATCCGTGAAAAATACAACAATTGCTGTTAAATACCATAAAACAACAGCCACATAGAGGCTTTTTTTAACATATCGTTAATTTTATGTATTTCCCCCATCGTTGGTTTAAGTGATATCCGTATTGTTGAATCCTCATTGAGTTTGCATAAAATCACCTGATTAAATCATTTTATCCCATTAAGTATCGTATATTTTATATCAAAATCTATCTTATAATTATATATGCAAAAGGTTTCAATAGTCATTTGGTCATGCATATGATAAAACAGAATAGTATATTTGAAGGCACTAAATAATAATTAAAGATAATGGCGGCTGTAGTTTCTGGATTTTCCAAACTCTCAAAAAATGATAAGATTAAATGGTTGGCAGAACACCATTTTGAAAATGATCAAAATACAATTGACACTCTTATAACTTACTGGAATTCTGACAACCAACTCCAACAATTACACGATGAATTTACAGAAAACACTATTTCTAACTATTATCTACCCTTTTCTGTAGCTCCAAATTTCTTAATCAATAACAAACGCTATACGCTACCTATGACTATAGAAGAAAGCTCTGTGGTAGCTGCGGCAAGCAAAGCTGCTAAATTCTGGCAAACACGTGGCGGATTTAAAGCGGAAGTAATCTCTACTCAAAAAGTTGGTCAGGTACATTTTATGTATACTGGGGATGTTGAACAATTATTACATTTTTTCACCTCTTTAAAACCTAAATTGTTTACGGCTGTTTCTGAAATAACCGAAAACATGAATAAACGAGGTGGAGGAATTACTGATATTGAACTTAAAAACAAAACTACTGAAATAGACAACTACTATCAATTGCATTGTACTTTTGAAACGGTAGATGCTATGGGCGCAAATTTTATAAACTCTTGCTTAGAGCAGTTTGCAAAAACATTAATTACTGAAGCTAAAGAATATTCTGGTTTTTCTAATCTCGAGAAAAATATCGAAATCATTATGAGTATTCTTTCTAATTATGTACCACAGTGTTTGGTAAAAGCTTCTGTTTCTTGTGCAATAAAAGAGTTGCCTAGTACTCCTCTACTTTCTTCACAACAATATGCTGAAAAATTTGTAAGAGCTGTTCGTATTGCAGAGGTTGAACCTTATCGTGCTGTAACTCACAACAAAGGGATTATGAATGGGATTGATGCCGTTGTACTAGCTACAGGAAATGATTTTAGAGCAATTGAGGCTGGAGCACATGCGTATGCTTCAAGAAACGGACAATATACCAGTCTTACTCATGCAAAAATACAAGATGATATTTTTACATTTTCTATAGAATTACCTTTAGCTTTAGGAACTGTAGGAGGACTAACCTCTCTTCATCCTTTGGTAAAACTAGCTTTGCTGCTCCTAGAAAAACCCAATGCAAAAAAATTAATGGAAATTACTGCTGTAGCAGGAATTGCACAAAACTTTGCGGCTATCAATTCTCTAATTACTACAGGTATTCAACAAGGGCACATGAAAATGCATCTTATGAATATCCTAAATCAATACAAAGCTACAGAAAGCGAAAAAAAACTACTTATAAAATATTTTGAAACCAATGCGGTAACCCATAGTCTAGTGGTAACCCAA
Source organism: Aquimarina sp. I32.4 (assembly GCF_002924285.1). NCBI lineage: Bacteria > Pseudomonadati > Bacteroidota > Flavobacteriia > Flavobacteriales > Flavobacteriaceae > Aquimarina > Aquimarina sp. I32.4. The sequence goes on from NZ_PGUB01000009.1 coordinate 35,802, forward strand.
ATTGAAAAACTAAGATCCTAAATGAAAAAGTCCTTTTATAGTCATGGTAAGTTATTGATCACATCAGAATATCTGGTACTGGATGGAGTACAGGCATTGGCAATACCCACCCAAAAAGGACAATGGCTAACTATTGAAGAAGAAGAAAATGATACCCATCAAATCAAATGGAAAAGTCTGGATGAAAACAATCTTTGCTGGTTTGAGATCGACCTCATCTTAAAAGACACTTCCTTTCAATTATCTGATACTACCAGTTCTGAGGATCATGATATCATCAATACACTGATCAATATCCTAAATACAGCAAAAGAATTAAATCCTAATTTTCTTGCCACAGAAAAAAGATATATTGTTGAAAGCAAACTAGAATTCAACCGCCAATGGGGGCTTGGATCTTCTTCTACTCTTATTAATAATATTGCACAGTGGGCAAAAGTAGATGCGTTTACTTTATTAGAAAAAAGCTTTGGAGGCAGTGGGTATGATATTGCTTGTGCACAAAATGATTCTCCTATACTATACAGACGTAATGAAGGCAAACCTATCATAACAATAGCTAATTTTACTCCTTCTTTTAAAGATGACTTATTCTTTGTTTACTTAAATCAAAAACAAGATAGCAAGGCATCTATAAAACATTATCAATCACTACCTCTTAAAGATTTTGACAAGGCAGAAAATTTGATTAACGATATCACTTCCCAAATTTTAAACTGTGATACACTCGAAGAGTTTAAGGCTTTAATCAACGCTCATGAAGAGATCATATCCAAAATAATAAAAACTCCTACCATAAAATCAACTTTGTTTCCCGATTACACGGGAAGCATAAAGAGTCTCGGAGGATGGGGAGGCGATTTTGTATTGGTTACTGGGGGTATATCAGAAATGACATATTTTAAGAACAAAGGATACACAACTATAATACCTTATGCAGAAATGGTATTATAGCAACTTTATTTTGTTATTATTATTAAAATACGCATCATACACATAAAGAACAACTATTACTTTCTAGATATTGCTACAAATCAAAATATCTAGAAAGATGTATAACAATTTTAGTAACATCTATGAAACATCTATTTTTAGTACTTGCCACCATTTTATGCATTACCACAAGCTCTGCGCAAACTTATACTACATGGTCTGCGGTCAAACAAGTACGATATGGTACAGAAATCATATATCAAACTTATAAAGGTGAACTCCTTGATGGAACTTATAAAGTTGCTGAATCATCTTATGGAGGTTATTCTGAGATCACATTCAAACAAGGAAAAGCAAACGGCACTTGGACAGACTATTCTTCTGAGGGTAAAAAAGAGGATGTTTCTACATTTATAAACGGAATAATTGACGGAAAAGCAATTTCGTATTTTCAAAATCAAACAGTAGAAAGCGAATCTTATTGGGACAAAGGAAAAAAAGTAGGTACTTGGAAATCTTATACTAAAAAAGGGAAAGTGCGATCTACAGAAACCTATAAAGATGGAATGAAACATGGGAAATGGAAAAAAACCATTATCCACCCTCAAACCCAAACCACTTCTACCTCAACAGAACATTATAAGAACGATCAACGTACAGGAACCTGGACTTCCATATCTAATGAGGATAACAAATTAATATGGAGTAAGAAATACACAGCGCATCGAGATTATACAGAAAAGAGATTTTTTCCTACTGGCACATTACACACTACAAAAAGCTATAAAGACAATAAGCCTCATGGAATTCATGAAGAATACACAGCTTCTGGTCTGAAAATAACCACTCAGGAATTCGAAAACGGAAGTATTATCCTTAAAAAAAAGTATTATGAAAACGGAATTACTGAAGAGATTAGCCATTATAAAAATTCAAGAAAAGAAGGAACACATATTTTTTATAATAAAAAAGGAAACAAAACCTTCGAAATACAGTATCTCGATGGATACAAAAACGGAAAAAGCACAGCTTATAATGATGATAAGCAATTACTTTGGGAGCAGGAATACAAAAATGGAGCCAAAGAAGGAACTTACAAAGAGTACAATAAAGCAGGAAACTTACACACACAAGGAGATTATAACAATGGCCAAAAAACAGGAATATGGAAAATATATTCTCTGGCAGGAAAAGTAAAAAAAGAGATCATCTACAAAGCAGGTGTTCAGCTATCTGAAAAAACATTTAATTAATCTCTATGAAGTAATTCTAACGATTATGTTTTTTTTGATACCAAATCAACCCAAAAAACAGAATTCCAACAGCCATTATTCCTAATACCCAATATACTGTATAATTAGCATCAAAATGAATTGGTGAGTGGTCTCCTACCAAATAAAACCCTCCCCAATAAAAAGGAGCAGTTCTATTAATATGTGCTGAATTCAGATATTGTAATTTTGCTTGTTGTAAAGCCTTGGATTTATTCATCCCTTTTTTTAGGTAGCTATAAAAATATTTCATCAATTCAGGAGTGGTTCGGTCTGACACCTCCCAACTACTTAATACCAAACTTTTGGTTCCCGCATATTGAAACGCATTACCCAAGCTCATAATCCCTTCTCCTTTGGCTATTTTTCCTGTACCAGTATTACAAGCACTTAATACTGTAAGTTCTGCAGGAATATTCATTGCAAATAATTCATGACCATATAAGTAATTATCCTCTATAGTGTCTTTTTCTTTTGTAAATAACAGTCTGGATTTTTCAGGATGCTCATTATCAACTTCCCCGTGCAATGCCAAATGAAGAATACTATAACTTCCTGCACTTTTCTTAAAATTACGCTCTATCGCTTGTGATCCAAAATAGTATTTACCATCTATAATATCTGCTATTGCTTTGATTTCTTTGCGAGTTCCTGGCAAATCCTCTTTACTATCTCTCAAAGTAGCAAGACTCATAGCATTTGTGTCTATTATATCGGTATCAGAAAAAGAAAACGCAAGACATTCCTGTTTTTGTTGAGAGTCCTGACCTATAACAAAAGGAATCATAAGTAACTTAACAGAATTGGCATAAGAAATTGCATATTCTTTAAGCATATATGACAACTCTTTTGGATTATTTGAAGCATCATTTTGAGTACACAACAATTCAAAATTAAGATGCCACAAAGGGCCATCAGGGATGACAACAAGTTGATTTCCTTTTATATAATCTTGCACTGGAGCTATTAACTGATTATATAATTGATGTGCATACTTCTTGAATCCAGTAGTATTCTTTGCCGTAATCGCTACCCTCAATTGCTCAATATCCTGAATAAGATTGGGAGTAGATAAAGAAGCGATATTCAGATCATTTTTGGTTATCGCAAACACATACGTTCTATTTTCTGTATAAAAATACTCTAGCAAGGTTATATTTTTATCCATCTTTTTTTGAATATCAGCTACAGTGATCCTATGATCCTTATGTTTCAATTCATAATATTTAGGATATTTTTGCTCAATAACACGAGTAAGAGAATCTTGTTTTCTCGCAATATCAAACAATCGGTTTTCATAGGCCATAATTTTTGTTGTGTCTGGTACTGTTTCTGATCTTTGCTGCATCAAATCTGAGGTATACACCGAACGTTCTGCTTTTAGGCTCTGTTCTACTTCTAGGATGGTTTTTGGTAAACCTGCAAATTTTTTAGCGTTAGATGCTGCCAATAACCCTTGTAGCGTATTGGCTTTACTCTTTTCTGCATAATAAAAAGCATCGTGTAATGATTGCGATTGTTGGTCTCTTTTATATTGTAATAGTTTGGATTGTATAGCCCCAGAATATACTTCTTGAATTTGGGTGGCAAAAGTAAGCTTATCTTCATGTGTATGTAATCCTTGTCTAATGGCATGGATTACAGCATCTGCTTTTTGATATAAAGCTATGCTTTCTACCAGATGACTTGGAGCTTGATCTTTTATATACTGTTCTTGTAATACTTTGGCTTTATATTGTAAACTACGCAAAAGCACATTGAGGTCTATATACTGCTGAACATTAAATTGATTAGCTACCAAAGTTTCTTCCGCTTTAATATTGGCAAGAATAGCTTGATCGTAATACGAGATTGCTTTTTTATAATCCTTACTCTCACAATACACCTTCGCTATCTGATTATACGATTTGGCGGTTCTGGGATGATGCACCCCATCTGTTTGCAATCGAATATCCATACTTTTATGCAAGTATTCTAATGCTGTAGTATATTCTTTTTGCCCTGTATATACAGTAGCTATACGATTATAAATATCCGCCACATAGTAGTTAATTTCTCCAAATAGCTTTTTTTGAATTGTTAACCCCTTTCTATAATATGTCAATGCTGTTGAATATTTTTCTTGCTTCACATAAATATCTCCTATATCAACATATGAATAGGAAGCCATAGAACTGTGTTCTCCTCCACCATGAACACGTATACCCAAAGCTTTTTGATAATACATCAAAGCTAAATCATATGATTTTAAAGCTTTATACACATTCGCCATATTATTATAAGTACGAGCTAAAGCAGTATGTTTTTCTCCTAAAGAATGCATAAGACTAACACTTGATTTTTTCAAGTAATTCAATGCTTTATCATACTCTCCTTTCTTATAAAAACTAGACCCAATATTGTTATAATTTCCTCCTATATAAGAATGTTTTTCAGGATACATTTTTAACTTAATACTTAAAGATTTTTGATAATAATTCAATGATTCATCATACAATCCTTTCTTAGAATTAACAACACCCAATTCATTATACAGACTACTAACAACTCCACTATTATTAAGCTGTTTATATTTACCCCTAAAAAGATGAAACGCTTTATTATAATTCTGTAAAGCCAAATCATTCACCCCTTTTCTTCTATACACAACCCCAATACTGACATAACACCGTGCGATATCAGGATGACCTTGTGGATAGGTTTTAGATAGAATAGATATTGCTTTTTTATGACTCTCTATAGCTTTCTCAAACTTATCTAATCGAAGAAGAATATTCCCTATATGATTATAGCACAGCCCCACTTCTGGGCTATGATCACCAAAAGCTACAGTCCTTATCCTCAAAGCTTTTTGGTAATAGGATAATGCCTTATCATATTTTCCTAAATGATAATAGGTAGTTCCAAAATCGATATACGTCTCTGCTATATTCGGGTGTGTTTTACCATAAAATTGTTGTTGTAGATATAATGCTTTGACATAATAACTCAATGCTTTATCATATTGTGCCAATACGTGATGAATAGTCCCAATATGGCGATAAGAATTCCCAACATGATGGTTATTCTCTCCAAATACATGTAATCGAATATCTAATGCTTTTTGGTAATAGCTCATAGCATCTTGATATTGATCTTTGGCTTTCAAGATATGTCCTAAACCTGTATACGATGTGGCAATCTCTGGATCTTTTTCACTAAATAACTGTAAACGCATTCCCAAAGATGTTTGCGCGTACAACAGCGCTATATCAAAATTATAAGCATCCTTATGACTCTTTGCTATAGCAGCATAACAATCTGCCACTCGCTTTAAATTATTTATTTTAGCAAATTCTGATAATGCTTTATTATAATAAACAATTGCACTATCAGGCTTTTTTTGAGCATACCATACTTCTGCTTCTGAGAAATATTGAGAAGCCACCAATGTATCTTTTGCTGTTTGGGCATATCCTATATAACAATACAAAACACAAAACCATAACAAACATCCAATTGTATTAAGAGGTAGTAATCTAAGACTGATCATGAGGGCACATATATAATCAACAAAGATCGTAAAAATGTTGTAGCAATAGTATTGAGAAGTTATACCATTTCCAACTTAAATTCACTCAATAAAACCGCGCCTTTTTGTCTGATATTTCAAAATAAAACACGACCATAGCTCTACTATGCTTGAATTTTCTTTTTCATCTAAGTCAAAAATACATCATTTTTCTTATGAGTAAATTTAAATCAGAACTGGTATTAGAATTGAGAGGGGAGATTAATTTTACATTCAATATTTTGATCGTTGCTATTGATATTTCATATGGATTCCTGTTTACACTAGAATAGAAAACAGAATTAACCAAACAAAAAAATCCCATTAGCAATACACTAATGGGATTTGAAGATTAAAAATCTTATTGTATTATAATTCTAATGCTTTGGTTACATTATTATTCATTAGTAATTCTTCTGGATTTTCTAATGCTTCTTTTACTGCTACCAAAAATCCTACAGATTCTTTACCGTCAATAATTCTATGGTCATATGATAATGCCACATACATAATTGGTGCTACTACAATTTGTCCATCTCTTACGATTGGGCGTTCCACGATATTATGCATTCCTAGAATAGCACTTTGCGGTGGATTGATAATTGGTGTAGATAACATACTACCAAATACACCTCCATTTGTTATAGTAAAGGTTCCTCCTGTCATTTCATCTACCGTAATCTGACCATCTCTTGCTCGTATTGCCAATCTCTTCACTTCAGACTCTACCCCTCTGAAACTCAAATTCTCTGCATTTCTAATTACTGGTACCATCAATCCTTTTGGTCCAGAAACGGCAATACTGATATCCTGAAAATCATAAGAAATCATTTCTTTACCTTCAATCATTGAGTTTACTGCAGGATACATTTGTAATGCTCGCACACAGGCTAGCGTAAAGAACGACATGAACCCTAAACTTACCCCATGTTTACTTTTGAATGTTTCTTTGTATTTACTACGAAGATCAAAAATAGGTTGCATGTCTACCTCATTAAAAGTAGTAAGCATAGCTGTTTCATTTTTAACTGAAACTAATCGTTCTGCTACCTTACGACGAAGCATTGATAATTTCTTACGGCTTTCTCCTCTTGCTCCAAGTCCAGGAGTTCCCATAGATGGTTTTGCATCTACAGCGTCAGCTTTTGTAACACGACCATCACGTCCTGTACCCTTTACCTCAGAAGCATCTATTCCTTTTTCTGCCAATACTTTTTTGGCTGCAGGAGAAGCTGTTCCTGTAGCATACGTTTCTGTTTTGGCAGGTGCTACTACTTCTTGCTTTTTCTCTTCTACTTTTGGTGCTTCTACAGCGGGAGCTGATGAAGCATCACCTTCTGGTTTAGCAGCATCTGTATCAATAAGACATACTACTTGTCCTACTGCTACCGCATCACCTTCTTCTGCCATAAGTGTAATTACTCCACTTGCTTCTGCTGGCAGTTCAAGTGTTGCTTTATCACTGTCTACTTCGGCAATTGCCTGATCTTTTTCGACATAATCACCAGTTTCAACAAGCCATTGAGCTATTTCTACTTCTGTAATAGACTCTCCCGGTGATGGGACTTTCATTTCTAAAGCCATAATTCTGAATTTATCCTTTGTAAATTTCCTTCGGAAACCTTTAATCTATGATTATTATTTATTAAATTTTATCTGTTTTGATTATCTTTTGTTTTATCAAACACATAATCGATAACTTGCTGGTGTCTTCTTTTTGATCTTGTAGCACTTCCTGCTGCTGGAGCACCATAAGGCCTTCTACTTGCAAATCTTACTGTTTTTGCATTATCATAATTCAACAACATATGACTTAAAGCCCCCATATTACGAGGTTCTTCTTGCGCCCACACTACATCATCTGCTTTATATTTTGCAATCAATTTATCCATCTCTGCAACTGGCAACGGGAACAACTGCTCTACTCTTACCAATGCAACATCTTTTCTATCCAGCTTTTCTCTTTCTTCTAATAAATCATAATAAAATTTACCAGTACAAAACACTAATGATTTAACATCTTTGGTTTTTACATCGGTATCATCTAATACAGTTTGAAAACTACCATTCACAAATTCATCAACAGAAGAAACTGCTTTAGGATGACGCAACAAACTCTTAGGCGTAAATACAACCAAAGGCTTACGGTATGTTGCTTTCATTTGTCTTCTCAATAAATGGAACAAATTGGCTGGTGTAGTTACATCTGCAACAAACATATTATCTTTGGCACACAATTGCAAATAGCGCTCCATACGAGCCGAAGAATGTTCTGCTCCTTGACCTTCATATCCATGAGGCAGTAACATTACTATACCATTTTGCAATTTCCACTTATCTTCTGCCGAAGAAATATATTGGTCAATCATAATTTGCGCTCCATTACTGAAATCTCCAAACTGTGCTTCCCAAATAGTTAATGTTTTTGGATTTGCCATTGCGTATCCATAATCAAAACCTAAAACTCCATATTCTGACAATAGTGAATTATAGATACAAAAGTCTCCTTGTTCTCCTTTGAGGTGGTTCAACAATTCTATCTCTTCTTCACTATCCTCTACTTTTACTACAGCATGTCTATGAGAAAAAGTTCCTCTCTCTACATCCTGACCACTCATTCTTACATCATATCCTTCTTTTAATAGTGAACCATAAGCCAATAGTTCTCCCATAGCCCAATCAAGTTGATCTTTCTCAAAAAACATTTTACGCCTTTGATCTATCAATCGTTCTATTTTGCGAAGGAATTTTTTATCAGACGGAAGCTTTGTGATTACTTCTGCAATCTCTGTCAACGCATCTTTAGGATATGAAGTAGTTACTACTTGCATCATTTCATCCTCTTGCACTCTCTCAAAACCAGCCCATTCATCTTGCATAAATGGAGTAATAACGGTTTTTTCTTGCTTACGAGAGTCTTCTAATTCTTCTTCTAGTGATGCTTTATATTCTTTTTCAAGCTTTGTGACAAACCCTGCATCAATGATTCCTTCTGCTATCAATTTTTCTGCATAAATATCTCTTGGATTATCATGCTTAGCAATAGCTTTATATAATTTAGGCTGTGTAAAACGAGGCTCATCACCTTCGTTATGACCATATTTACGGTATCCTAATAAATCAATAAACACATCTCTACCAAAGTTCATTCTAAACTCTAATGCAAAGTTGGTAGCATGAACTACTGCTTCTGCATCATCTGCATTAACATGTAATACTGGAGATAAGGTTACTTTACCTATATCTGTACAATAGGTAGATGATCGTGCATCTAGGTAATTGGTTGTAAATCCTATTTGGTTATTTACTACAATATGGATTGTACCTCCTGTTTTATAGCCTTCTAATTGTGCCATCTGAACAATCTCATACACCAATCCTTGTCCTGCCACAGCTGCATCACCATGCACTACGATTGGCAACACTTGTGAGATGTCATTCTTATAATGGGCATCTTGTTTTGCTCTTGTTATTCCTTCTACAACTGCACCTACTGTTTCCAAATGTGATGGATTTGGTGCAATATTCATATTAATAGCTTTTCCTGAATCTGATGCTCGTTTAGAGGTCCACCCTAAATGATATTTTACATCCCCATCAAATACCGCTTCTTCATAATCTTTACCATCAAACTCACTAAATATATCTTTAGGGCTTTTCCCAAAAATATTGGTCAATGTACTCAAACGGCCACGGTGAGCCATTCCCATTACAAATTCTTTTACTCCTAAATCAGCCGCTTTTTCTACTAATGCATCTAGTGCAGGAATCAAAGATTCTCCCCCTTCTAGAGAAAATCGTTTTTGTCCTACGTATTTGGTATGCAAAAAACTCTCAAACGAAACTGCTTGATTTAATTTCTTGAGAATATGTTTTTTCTGCTCAGGAGAGAACTTGGTTCTATTGGTGTTAAAATTAACACGTGCTTGTATCCATTCTCGCTCTTCTGGATTACGAATATACATATACTCAATACCTATAGAATCACAATATATTTGCTCTAAGTGAACAATTATATTGCTTAACGTATTAGGACCTATTCCGATAATCTCTCCAGCATTAAAAACAGTGTTAAGATCCGCTTGACTTAATCCAAAATTTTCTAATGCTAGCGTTGGGTTGTATTTCCTTCGTTCTCGTACAGGATTGGTTTTGGTAAACAAATGACCACGAGTCCTGTAGCCATCTATCAATCGTACTACCTGAAATTCTTTTTGGACATTTTGAGGAACTTCAATAGTGCTACCTCCGGGAGTCTGTTCAACATACACGGTATCTTCTGATCCGTTACTACTTTCTATTCCAAAGTCAAACCCTTGAAAAAACGCTCGCCAACTAGGTTCTACACTATCTGGGTTTTGCAGGTATTGATCATACAAATCTGCAAAAAATGCGGTATTAGCCGCATTCAAAAATGAATATTTATCCATATGTAAGTACTCAATTATCTTTTTAATGATAAAACGTCACAAAAATACAACAATTACGGTATATTAAGTATCGAATTATTTATATTTATATTATAATTTTTTATAAAATTAACAATGAAAGTACGTACTCAGCAAAATATAAGAATTATCACACTAGTTTTTATCATTCTATGTTCTTTGCATAAAGGATATTCGCAGGATGAGAATTTTTGGTCTAATGTGCGATTTGGTGGTAATATAGGTATTGGCTTTACCAATGACACATTCAACGCCATTATTGCACCCGCCGCAGTGTATGAATTCAACGAATGGTTTAGTGCTGGATTAGGGCTGAGTTTTGGGTACAGTACTTTTGAGAATGATCGCTTTGATCAAAAAAATAAAAGCTTCAATTACGGAGGTAGTATTATAACTATGTTCAACCCCTTGCCACAATTACAAATTTCTGCCGAGTTTGAAGAAATGGGAGTGAACAGAGAAATTAAGATTCAAAACCAAAAAATCACCGAGAATTACTGGTACCCTTCATTATTTATTGGGGCAGGTTACAGAACTGGACTTGTAAGTTTTGGCTTGAGATATGATGTATTATACGATGATAACAAAAGTATTTACGGCAGTGCTTATTCTCCTTTTGTAAGAGTCTTTTTCTAAACAACATTCTCTGTTTACCAAAGATGAAAAATACATCTTGGTTTTTGCCCATAATAGTTTATAAGTTTTTTCTCTGCCTTACGGAGTAAATTATATTTGTAATTAATTTCATCTATAGGTATTTTACAACCGCTCTTTTCAAAACTTAACGCATTAAACGCATCGTGATCCCATTCTGAAAATTTTTGCATATCTCCCCTTGTATAACATGAGGCAATAACATTATCTTTTATGTAAGTTCTATATTCTGTAACATCTAATACTTTCTCTGCTGAAAATGCTTTTCTCTGAGCTGACTCCTGTAACAAGGTATTAAAACGAGTAATCTCTGTAAATATAGTTTGCAACTTTAATGTATCATTTTGAACATAATAATACTCTAATGTAACATCTGCATTTTCTTTATACACATGCTTTATCAGTTTCAATTTTTCTTTTTTATAAAAATAATCAATACTTCCCGAAAACTGTTCAGAACATTCATATTGTTTGAATGCCCTGGTAATCAATGTATCTTTTGCAATTATGGCTTTCAAAAGGGTTTCATATCCAGAAACAGTTGTATCCTTGGAGAGCTCCTGACTATATGCTAAAGAAACAATTAAAAAGAAAAAAACACTTGTATATAGCTTCATTTTTTTACTTTATTTTTTTGATTGTTTATTTCTAAACCAAACTTTTTGCCATTCTCTTTTCAAAATCAAATAAGTTGCATACTCCGTAATCTCTACACTATCTTCAGATTTAATAGCTCGTATTTTTGACTCTGAAACATCTACTGCATATAATAAATTTAAATATTCATTAAATGCATTTTGCAATTTATCTAGAAGCACATGGACCATTTCTGAGAACAAATCTCTCGGCATTTTACTCTTAATACTATAATCAATGCCCGCACGATCGAAATCTTTTTGTAATTGCATCAAAAACTTAGGATACAGATCCGATTCTGAAACCTCATCTATCCATTGATTCAAAACAGTAAGACTATATTTTTCAGACACTTCTATTCATTAATTGTTCTCCAAATAACTTTAATACTGCCTTTTTATCATCTGAAATAGATAGTTGATCCAAAACGGCAAATGCTTTATTTGTATATTTCTCTATTTCTAATCTAGTTTGATCTTTTGCTCCTGTGGTTTCAAAAAGATACTTTATGGTCTGTATTTTTTGAGTTGGATCTTCTGGAGTAAGTGAAAACAATCCTTTTAATTGTTTTCTCTCATCCTCACTAGCAAACTCTAATGCTTTCAAGTATAGAATAGTTTTTTTATTCTCTATAATATCTCCTCCTACTTGTTTACCAAAAGTATTAGGATCACCAAAAGCATCCAGATAATCATCCTGAAGCTGGAATGCTAATCCCAACAACCGTCCAAAATCATAAATAGAAACACTACACTTCTCTGAAGCATTGGCAACTATAGCTCCCATTCGCATAGCTGCTCCTACCAAAACAGCAGTCTTATATTCTATCATCTTGATATACTCCTCGATACTCACATCATCTCTCGTTTCAAAATCAATATCGTATTGTTGCCCTTCACACACTTCTATTGCTGTTTTTGTAAACAACTTTGCTAATTCTCTAAATGTATCTCCTTCATAACTTTCAAATAACTGATATGCATTAATCAACATAGCATCACCAGAAAGTATTCCCGTATTCAAATCCCATTTTTCATGCACAGTCTCCTTCCCTCTTCTCAAAGGAGCATCATCCATGATATCATCATGGATTAAAGAGAAATTATGAAAAACCTCTATTGCCAAAGCTGCGTCCAATGCTTTTTCATAAGACCCGTTAAATATTTCAGAAGTCATCAACACCAAGATTGGACGTAATCGTTTCCCTCCTAGATTAAGGATATATGATATTGGTTCATAAAGATTTTTGGGCTCTTTGGTAATCGTTTTTTTAGAGAGATATTCTAGAAAAAAACGTTGATAATCAGAAATTGTATGCACAGTATTTTTTTTGCTAAAATAACTGAATCTTTTTAAAAAAAATAAAGTGTTTTAACTCTCATTATCTAAAAGTATTTTTTGTGATAAAAAATGACAAGAGTTATACAAAATGTTAAAAAAATGCAAAACTTAGGAAACGTTTATTGTTTTAAAAGTTTCCATTACGTACATTTGACAAAAATAAGTCCATCCAACAATGAAGGAGAAAATAATAGAAAAAGCTACTGATATGTTTTTGACACTAGGTTTTAAAAGTGTTACTATGGATGATCTTGCCTCTGAGATGGGCATCTCTAAAAAAACAATATACACTCATTTTCAAAACAAAACAAAACTAGTAGAAGCTACTATTGAACTGCTATTCAGCCTTGTTTGTAATGGAATTGACACAATCATAGAAGAAGGTTTTGACCCTATAGAGGAACTATATGCCATTAAGGCATTTGTAATGAATTATCTAAAAAACGAAAAGGCAGCACCGCAATATCAACTTCAAAAATATTATCCGAAGATTTATAAAGTACTCAAATCAAAACAATTTGATGTGATGCAAAAATCTGTTGTCGATAATTTGAATAGAGGAATTGAAAAAGGTGTTTTTAGAGATAATATTGATGTCGAATTTATTTCAAGAATCTATTTTATAGGAACTAACGGCATCAAAGACAAGGAAATGTTTCCTGATCAAATGTTTCCTGTAACAAAACTTATGGATGATTACCTAGAATATCATATTCTAGGTATTACCACAGAAAAAGGACGTACAATTTTAAACAATCTAATAAAAGAGAACCAAGTATGAGAAACAACCTTTGGTTAATTTGTCTAGGCTGGCTATATGCAACCACTGTGTTAGCCCAGCAACAACCACCAGCAAATTCTTCATATTCCTTTACACTGGATGAGGCGATAGAATTCGCATTAGAACACAGCTATCAATCTATCAATGCCAGACGAGATGTAGCAAAAGCTTTAAAGAGAAAATGGGAAACAACGGCAGATGGTCTACCACAACTTAATGCCTCTATTGATTATCAAAACCAATTAAAACAACCCGTATCATTATTACCAGCAGAAATTACTGGTGGAGAACCAGGCACCTTTGTTCCCGTTGTTTTTGGAACCAAACAGCAAGCATCTGCTACTGCAACCTTGACACAACTTATTTTTGATGGGTCATATCTAGTAGGTCTAGAAGCAGCAAAAAGTTTTTTACAATACACTAATGATGTTGAAGAAAAAACACAACTAGAAGTTCGTAAGGGTGTAATTAATGCCTACGGTAGCGTTTTGATTGCTCAAGAAAGTGTAAAAATACTGAGAAACAATGTAGCTACTTTAGATAAAAACTACAATGAAACCAAAAAAATCTTTGAAAACGGTATGGCCGAAGAAGAAGATTTAGAGCAAATTCAAATCACTCTGCTACAAATAACCAATCAGCTTAACAATGCAGAACGTTTAGAAAAAACTGCTATGCAAATGTTTAATCTAACTATAGGTGTAGATGTAAATTCAGAGATAATTCTCTCTGATGATCTTAATAGTCTTGCTGTAAAAAACACGGATCAATCTGTGATCACAAAACCATTTAATATAGAAAACAATATCGATTATCGACTAGCTCATCTTCTTACAGAGCAAAGACGATTAGAATTAAAACTAGAAAGAAGTAGAGCACTCCCTTCTTTGTCTGCTTTTGTAAATTACGGAACTGCAGCCTTTAATAATGATTTTGTATTTCTTGATAGTGAGACCAGATGGTTTCAATCTTCTATTTTGGGAGCGAGCCTAAAAATCCCAATTTTTAGCTCATTAAAAAGAAGTGCCAAAACACAACAAGCAAAAATAGCAAGCGAACAATCTATTACAGATTTATTAAAAACACAACAACAGATTAATTTGCAATACAACAATGCCATTAATGATTATAAATTCTCTATAGAAAGCTATGACACTGCAAAACAAAACCTAACTCTTGCCGAACGTATCGAAAAGAAGAATCAAATTAAGTATTCTGAAGGTCTTGCCAGTAGTTTTGAATTAAGACAAGCACAATTACAGTTATATACATCGCAAAATGAAGTACTAAATGCAATGCTAACGATCATTAATAGAAAAGCTGATTTAGAGACGATTTTAAACACACCAAATAATAATAATTAACCATATTATGAAAAAGATATTCATTATTTTACCTATATCACTTCTTATCATTTCATGTGGAAACAATAATTCGAAGTCTATTGATAAAATTATAGAAGAAGGTAATCTACAGGCATTGCGTACTAAGAGAACCGAAGTAATGGCTGAACAGCAAACTATTGCTAACCAATTAAAACAATTGGATGAAGCAATAGCCTCTTTGGGCTCAGTAAAGAAAGTTCCTTTGGTAACTACTATTACTGCAAAAGACACAATATTCAATCACTATTTGGAATTGCAGGGTAATGTAGAAACCAAGAAGAATATTGTACTCTACCCAGAAATGGGAGGGATTCTTACTCGCGTTTATGTCAAAAAAGGACAAAAAGTATCCAAAGGTCAATTATTAGCTAGAATTGATGATGGTGGATTGAGCCAGCAATTATCACAAATTCAAGTACAAGCGCAATTGGCAAAAACTACTTTTGATCGCCAAAAAAGACTTTGGGATCAAAAAATTGGCTCAGAAATTCAATTTCTAGAAGCCAAAACAAATTTTGAGGCGCAACAAAATGCTGTGAATCAAGTCAAACGCCAATTAGCAAAAACAACCATCAACGCACCTTTCTCAGGAGTAATTGATGATATTATTACAGAACAAGGAACTGTTGTGTCCCCAGGACAATCATCTATCATACGTATCATTAATCTAGATGATATGTATATTGAAACGGAAGTCCCAGAACGCTACATCCCTAATGTTACTGTTGGTAAGAATGTAGAAGTATTTTTTCCTGTACTAGGAAAAACAATCAGTACCAAAATTAGACAAGTAGGAAATTACATTAACCCAAACAACCGTTCTTTTATGGTTGAAGTAGGTATCCCATCTGAAGGAGGAACTGTAAAACCAAACCTAACTGCCAAAGTAAAAATTAATGATTACACCAATGAGAAAGCAATACTAATACCACAAAGTATTATTTCTGAAAATGCAGAAGGAGATCAGTACACGTATGTTACCTCTAGCAAAAATGATCAGAATATTGCAGAAGCCAAAAGAGTGATCATAAAAACAGGAAAAACACAAGGAGACCTTATCGAGGTTATCAAAGGGATTTCTAGTGGTGATGCAATTATTAGTGAAGGAGCTAGAAGTGTAAAAGATGGTCAGGAAGTTAAAATTTTAAACTAGTACACCTATGGAAGTCAACAACAAAAAGGTAGATAAAGAATTTAAGCTATCGTCCTGGGCTATAGATAACCCAACCACGATCTATGTAATGATCGGTATATTCTTGGTGCTAGGACTCTCTGCATATTTTTCTATGCCAAGAGAAAATTTTCCAGAGATCAACGAAACCAAAATTTATATCAGTATCCCCTATCCTGGGAATACAGCAGAAGATATTGAGCGTCTTATTATTGATCCTCTTGAGGATAAACTAAAAAATATAAGTAATGTAGTAGAAGTTCTTTCTACTTCTCAAGAAGATTATGGGATTTTGACAATTGAGTTTGATGAAGAAATCTCGGTTCCTGCGGCCAAACAAAAGGTAAAAGACGAAGTAGATTCTGAAAAAGCAAATGAAGATTGGCCTACTTTTAATGGAGCCAAAGTAGAACCTAATGTTTTTGATTTAAGTATTTCTGAAGAGACACCGATCATGAATATCAATTTAGCAGGTGATTATCCTGTTGAAAAACTGAAGGAGTTTGCCGAATATCTAGAAGATGAGATCGAAGATCTCCCCGAGATTAAAAAAGCAGAAATCAGAGGGGCTCAAGAAAAAGAAGTAGAAGTAGCTGTAGACATTTATAAGATGATGGCAGCCAAAGTGAGCTTTGACGATGTGATTAACACTATTCGTAATGGTAATATGACGATGTCTGCTGGAAATATGATTGCTAGCGGGCAACGACGTACCATAAGAATATTGGGAGAAATTGACACCCCCTCTCAACTAAATGATTTTGTAGTAAAAAATATAGATGGGGTAGTATACCTAAGAGATATTGCTAAGATTAGTTTTAAAGACGAAGATAAAACCACCTATGCCAGAGAGTTTGGTCATAGTGTAGTTATGATAGACGTGATGAAACGTTCTGGAAAAAATATGATTGAGGCAGTAGAAAAGATAAAATTAATTCTTGAAGATGCTCAAAAGGATATTTTTCCACAAGATTTAGATATCACTGTAGCCAATGATCAGTCAGAAAAGACTAACAACCAAGTAAATGATCTGGTAAACAATATTATTTTTGGTATCATTCTAGTTGTTGGTGTTTTAATGTTCTTTTTAGGGTTTAGAAATGCACTATTTGTAGGGTTTGCCATCCCAATGTCAATGTTTATGTCTTTTATGATCCTATCAGCTCTAGGATACACCATGAATACGATGATCCTCTTTGCCTTGATTATGGGGTTAGGAATGCTTGTAGATAATGGTATTGTAGTAGTTGAAAACGTATACCGATTAATGGAGGAAGAAGGTATGTCTAGAATTGAAGCTGCAAAAAAAGGAATCGGTGAAATTGCATATCCTATCATTATTTCTACCGCTACAACCGTAGCTGCATTTATTCCTTTGGGTATGTGGCCTGGAGTTATGGGGCAATTTATGATCTATTTCCCAATCACATTATCCGTAGTATTAGGATCCTCATTATTTGTTGCCATTTTCATCAACTCTATGCTAGTTTCTAGGTTTATGGAAGTTGGTGAAAAAACTCTGACGGTAAAACAACTAATACGATTAAGTATTATCCTAGGTGGTCTAGGTCTTTTCGTATTAATTTTTGGAGGAACAGTAAGTGGTTTAGGAAGCCTTATGATTTTTACTGCAATCATGTTTTGGGGATATAAATACGGCCTCAAAAAAGCTGCAATTTTCTTTCAAACAAGAATTCTAGCCTGGTTAGAGAATCAATATCAGCGTTTCTTGACTTCAGCGCTAAAAGGCTGGAAAGCATATGGATTTGTTATAGGAACCTTTATTCTACTATTTGTTGTATTTGCAATGTTTGGAGGCTCTATAGGAAGCCAACGTACAAAGGTTGAGTTTTTTCCTGACAACAAACCTAATCAGATTGTTGTATACATTGAATATCCTCAAGGAACCGATATCCAAAAAACCAATACGATAACCAAAGAAATCGAACAACGTGTATACGCTGTTGTCAACGATACTGAATATATAGAGGGAGCAAATCATAATTTCCTTGTAGAGTCTGCAGTTTCTCAAGTAGGTGCAGGTGCAGGAAACCCCCAAACTGATGGGGGAAGTAATGCCGAAATGCCTCACAAAGGTAAAATTACAGCCACCATGCGAGAATATAAGTATCGCAAAGGAAAAGACTCTGAGGTATTACGTCAAAAAGTACAGGAAGCACTGAAAGGAATCTACCCAGGTGTTGCTATTTCTGTAGAAAAAGATCCTGTAGGACCACCTGTAGGATACCCTATTAATATTGAAATAGAAGGACCAGACTATGACGAGTTGATCAATATTGCAGAGAAAATGCGCAACTTTATTAATGAGAAGAATATTCCTGGTATCGAAGAATTAAAAATCGATGTTAATAAAGGAAAACCAGCTATGCAAGTAGTGGTTGATCGTGAAAAAGCTGGTGGATTAGGAGTAGCCGCTGGTCAAGTAGGAAACCAACTTCGTAGATCTATATTTGGAGAAAAAGCAGGAGTCTACAAAAAAGACGGAGAAGATTATGATATCTATGTTCGTTTTAATAAAGACAACAGGTATAATACAAGTGCACTATTTGATCAAAATATTACATTTAGAAACATTAGAGGTCAACTAAAAGAGATCCCAGTATCTACTGTTGCCTCAAAGAAAAACACCTCATCTTTTAGTGCTATTAAGCACAAGGACACAAAAAGAGTGGTTACTGTTTATTCTGGCTTACAACCAGGATATACAGATGCTGGAGCTATCGTGTCACAGATACAAACAGAAATGGGTAGTTTTATAAAACTACCTAGAGGAGTTAAGATTGATTACACAGGTCAGATAGAAGAACAAGGTAAACAGATGGCCTTTTTAATGGGAGCTTTTTTCTCTGGATTAGGTCTTATTATGTTGATTCTGATTTTCCAATTCAGTTCTGTTTCAAAACCAACTATCATTATGATTGCTATTTTCTTGAGTTTTATTGGTGTTTTTGGAGGAATATTAGTGACTGGAGCATCTTTTGTTATTATGATGACGATGATGGGTATTATTTCTTTAGCGGGAATTGTTGTAAATAATGGGGTTGTCTTACTGGATTACACACAACTTCTTATAGATCGTAAAAAAGTAGAACTCAATATCCCAGAGAAAAGTCTACTACCTAATGATGAAGTAATGAAAATCATTATCAAAGGTGGAAAGGCTCGTTTGAGACCTGTATTACTAACTGCTATTACCACAGTATTAGGCTTAATACCTCTAGCTATAGGTTTCAACATTGATTTCTTTTCATTATTCTCTAATTTTGATCCAAAGATATACTTAGGAGGAGATAATGTAATTTTCTGGGGACCACTAGCATGGGCAGTAATTTATGGGTTGATTATCGCAACATTCCTTACATTGATTATCGTGCCTTGCCTATTCTTTATTGTAAACCGCATAAAGGTTAGATTTAGCAAAAAGAACGTTGCAGAAATACCTGCTACGACTACTGCCACTGTGCAGTAAATAACAGGCAATATTTGATAAAAACACAAAGGCTGAATTCTAAGAATTCAGCCTTTGTATATATGATATACACTCTTCTTTTTTATATTATTTCACTTTAACAATTCCTTTTCTATACAAATCTAAAGCCATCTTTAGCAATAAAGAAATCTCATCAATAGGAATATCTTTATTTGGATTAATTCTGAAAATTTTCATTCGGGAGCGGTTTCCTGCCTCCAGTTTTGGGTGATCAAGATGTTTTCCTTCTACCATTAGGATATAAGGTTCATTCGTTTTTTTATCTGTCCATAAATAACAACACATCTTTTGTTTATAACAAAAGCAAGGCATTCCATATTTTCGGGTTTCAGTAATATTGTCATCTTGTGCAAGTATAATATCTCGCAAAGCAAGTAAACAACTTTTATTAGGTTCTTCTTTGTTTAAATAATAAGTATCTAGTTGTTCTTGTTTCATCGATTTAAATGTTTTACAACCATAAAAGTCTACTTCTGTGTCTAATGGGCTTTACTCTTTTCCTCTAAAAACATCCCGTACTCTCTAGTTCTCATAGTAGTAATTCGATATGGAGCAATAGTTGTAGAATCTTCTTGATTATAATTATCCAACAGCTCATCTATCAACATTTTTTTTGTCGCACCAGAATCTACCTCTGTAAAATAATAGGCATACTCCTTATTTTTGTCTATTCCTAATAGCAACAAATTACTTTGCTCATTTTTTGAATAATAATTAACAAATTCGGTGGTTTGCTCGACCAGCTCAAAGGTTCCTGTTTTTGAAATTTTCTTATCAATACATCCATCTTCTATCAGTTTAAAGTTAATTTCAGAAGGAAATGATACAGGGTTTGTTGCAGGAATGCTGAATGTAATATTTGTGAAATAACAATCGGGAGCTCCGCAATCAAAATCATGCAAATCAAAATTGAGAGTAAACTCATACATTCCATCACGCTCATCGACAACTCCTTTTATATAAAACTCTTGAAGCATACTCAATTTCAAGGCTTCGTTTGGTTTAGAATTAAGCAGTACTGTTTTTAATAAATCCTGCTTCTCCTCCCATATACTTTTAGTCGTTATTTCCTTTTCTTGGTTTGTTATTATCAAATTTGGCTGCTGCTCAATCACTGTATCCTCTACATCACGTTCCTTTCTTACCTTACATGAAACTATGAATATTGTTATTATAAGAATTAAACTGGTTCGCATATGCAGCATGTATATTAAGATTTACGTATTAGTGGCTCTCCTTTAATAGACTGACATGAAATAATAGTAGCTGGACTATACCCCCCAAAAACCAATGGCTTAATTTTACATTGTAATTGCATGGTATAGTTTTTTTGTTTCATTTCGAATGGATTTTCTGGATATATAGTATCATCATTTTTTCTATCAACATATATGTACGCTATGTCTATAAAACCATCTTTGATCCACACTTTCTTTTTCCCCATTAAAGATTCAAAAGCATGTCTATAAAAATCTTGTTGCCCTAGTTCAATCATCACATACTTAACTTCTGACTCAAAGACAATAGATTTTGAATATGACATACGATATCTCAAAAAAATGATTCCCCATATCATCATGAGAACAAACACTATAATCACTAATATATTCATAATAATTATCTTCTTTTCTTCTATACAAAGAAAGGTGTTATATACCACACATGACTCCCTTTATACCGCGAAACAAAATATTTTTTTACAATTTAATCACAGTATAATAAACAACTACCCCTATACATAGAATAACAAATGAGATTTTAAACAGATACCCAATTGCTGTATTTTTCTTAAGCTCTTCTTGGTTATAAAATGAATTAAATTCTCTTTTTCCTAAATACCAAAAATACCTAAAGATTGCCCCAAACCATTCTGAAGAATTTAACTCACTATCTGCTACAGTTTGCCATGGCAGGTTTTCTTTTCTTATTTTTTTTGATTGTGGTTTTGCCCTCATTTACGATCTCTTTATAGTATATGGTTCTTTTGCCTGATCTGTTACTATGAGTTTGATGATTTTTTTTATTTGTATGCTTATATCAATTTATTTATCCCACATTAATCACTATTTCAAAATTAAACCAGTATTCCATTTAAAATTATAAAACGGCATATGCATTTCTTACCATCCTCTTAACCACCAATCTATGGAATGGTTTCACGATTCTCATATAAATTTTGCCTTTGCGGGAGTTAAACTCTACCAAGGTAGTTACCTTGACATTATACTGTTGTAGATGATCATTTTTTACCACCGCTCTAAAATTAAGATGAGATTCATCTGCACCCAATATTATTTCATCATCTGTGAGATAAAAAATTTTAAAAAACCCAATATATCCTCCTACTTTGAAATCCTCTTTATAATCATCGGGTTTACTCTCGTTTATCCCAAAAAGTTTGACTACCTTATTTCTAATACCAAATAACCAAGCTACCCATTTTGGGGTTGTCATAAAAATTAAATTGGTTATTTCTTCTATGGTATTACAATGATTAATAGTAGAAAAAGTGTCTGCAAAATCAATCTTAGGAAACAATTGGTTTGATTTTTCTGTCTGATAGAGTTTTTCTTCTATAACTTTCTTTATTGCCATTGTATTATGAATATGAGTGGTGAATTATTTTTTAAAACTTATAATAGTGCTACCAAAACTAATGATCTCTACTATATAAATAAAAGAATATTTAAGCAGTATACTTCATATTTTGTATCATTGATTTTGTTCTATTTTTAGAATTAAATTCACATTATACTCCTCTATCTCGCTTAGATTAATTTCATTTCTTTTTTCTACGGTTTTATACCATTGTTGCTTCAAGAAATATCTATTCATTGTTCCACCCTCTCTAAAAACGTATCCACTTCTGGCATATATTTCATTACGAATAATTTTTAGATCAGACTTAGTATACTGTTCCAGATCATCAACAGACAATTTTACAAAGCTTGCTTCAGGATATTGCCCTTTAGGAATAATTATGGATGTATTTGGGTTAAATTGGACATAACGACATATCTTGCCTTCCTCCTCCTCAACATAAGATGATCCCAATCCTTTTACTCCTTGATTCAACGTTAAATAAGAGGTTTCTGTACATTTATACAATTCATAGAAAGCTTTATCAATACTTACCACTCCATTAGAATATTCAATAGATTGCCTCACAGACTTTGCTACCCAAGTATCATTCTCCCAATCACTATATTCTATACGGGCAAAAAGTCTATCATTACTATATATTATTTCTAAATCAGATTCTCCTTCTGATTCTCCAAAATGATAACTCCCCACATAATCAGAAATATTGGTTACCTCCACTTTTTTTATGGTCAATGGGTCAATATCATAGTTCTGTACAGCTACATAGGCTCTATTTATAGTATCACTTATTTGACAAAAACACATCCCACTATAGAGATAAAATACTATTAACCTTATTTTCATTGTATATAATATTCTTATTCAAATGATTTACCTTTTTATACAGGTTGCCTCGAATTTAATAATTTCTATTGTATAGATTCTAAAAAAGTATAATATAACATTATAAAAATTTATAGATGCCCCCTACTATCCTCAAAATTAAAGTGCATTCAACTTGATGATTTTACTTCTAGGAATCAAAACGAACAGATTCCATCCATATAGTATAGTTTATACATATAATCAATAAGCACTATATTTGTTTATGAATTATACTTTACACCAACTTCAAATTTTTTTAAAAATTGTTGAAAAGGAAAGCATCACCAAGGCTTCTGAAGAATTACATCTAACTCAACCAGCTGTTTCCATTCAGCTCAGAAATTTTCAAGATCAATTCCCAATACCACTTACCGAAGTAATCGGCAGAAAATTATACATTACTGATTTTGGAAAAGAAATTGCAACAGCCGCTCAAAAAATCATACAAGAAGTCGACCAAATAAGTTACAAAACTATGGCGTATCAAGGTCAATTATCCGGTGTTCTAAAAATTTCTGTAGTATCAACAGGCAAATATATCATCCCCTATTTTTTGTCTGACTTTATGAAACAACATAAAGAAGTAAACTTGGTTCTTGATGTGACCAACAAACAAATAGTTATTAATAGCCTAGAGAAAAATTCTGTTGATTTTTCCTTGGTTTCTGTATTACCTAAACATTTACATATTCATAAAACAAATCTAATGGAAAACCAATTATATTTGGTTGGAAATACATCTGAGATATTTGAAAAAAAAATGTATGACACATCCATCCTCTCAGAATTACCTTTGATTTATAGAGAGTCTGGATCAGGAACGAGACATACAATGGAAAAATACCTGGAGCAAAACAATATTACAGTAAGAAAAAAAATGGAACTTACATCCAATGAAGCCGTAAAGCAAGCTGTGATTGCAGGTTTAGGATATTCTATTATGCCTTTGATTGGCATTCGAAATGACCTTGAAGCTAAGCGATTACAAATTATCCCAGTAAAAGGGTTTCCTCTAAAATCTATATGGAATTTAATCTGGTTAAAAAACAAACAATTTTCTCCAGTAGCTAAAGCATTTTTACAGTATGTTGAAGATAAAAAAGATGAAATTATAAAAGAAAAGTTTCGGTTAATACATTCATAGAAACAAAGAACCGTATATTTTTTTATCGTTTTAACCTTAAAACCGTGTATCTACAAATACAGTTTATTTTTGAAGAATTTTGGGGGTTTGATCATCATTGTTACATGAAAAATTAAAACCCCCAAAATGAAAAACAGTTACGAAGGATTACTATTCAACCAATCAAAAAGTATAGCTCCATTACGTACATAAAAAAAGGGGGAAGTTAATTTATTATTGTAATTTCTAAAGAGCCACTTATTTTAACTTCTTTTCCAGCTATCATAGCCTCTTTAAAAATAGGTGCGAAATTTTCTTTTTCTTTTAATAACTGAGCAATACGACCATCATCATAACTAGTATCACTACTACAATCTCCTTCGTGCACAGAAAGTCTATGTAACTTGTGAAAATTTATTTTTTCTCTGATAAGGGCATTTACCACATCTGAAGCTTCAGAAGGAGTAAAAATACTATCTACCAATTTTACTTTATGTATTGCTTCTGTTATTGTCATATAATTATAATTTACAATCTATAAGGTTTGTACATTCAATTTAATATCGTTCACTATTTAATGTTCCTATATTATTAGCCACACAACATCTTCAATGAAATAAAAATAACAACTCATTATTATGAAATAGTGCTATTATTAGCTTTATAATATCACAGAATTATTATTAAAAAAATACTTATTCTTTGTTTGAATTCCTGTCATTTTTATTTCACCTTTTAATTCGATTTTTTTATATTATTTTGAATATTCCTACAGCAAATATCATTCATATCAATGATATATTTTTATTTATATTTATTATATAATACATAAATATTTTTTATGTATTATATAATACCATTTATGCTTGCCTTAAGAGCCAATCTTCAATTTAAAAAGCATAGAAGGGTCATTTTTTACATCAACTTATTATTTTTAAAAACAAAAAAACGTCACAGAAATGTGACGTTTTTTTGTAGAAAGAGATCTTTCATCCAAAATCAGTATAATTGACCGATTTATTAAATTTCCTCTTTTACTATATTATATTCAATTCATATAATTTTAAAAAGAAAAATCAAGTCCTGCTTGCAGGATTGTACCTGTAAAACCAAACTGATTTACCTCCCAAGGATATCTAAACCTTCCTCCAAGATCTGTTCCAAAATCACCAAAGGTTTCAATCTCATCAGGATAAACATTTAATAAATTATTAGCTGTTGCTTTTGCTGTAAGCCATTCTGCAAACTTATATGAAACAGACAGATCAGTAAGAACCTTACCTGCAAAAGTTTGATCAAAACCTGGATTATTAGGATGTTGCCATGTTACTTCACCAAAATAAGTATTGTTTAGGTTAAAGTTGAACTTACTAATTTCATAACTAAACCCTAAAACTCCTTTCAGGTTTGGTCTTGCAGTTGTAATTCTAGATTTCTCTTCTCTATTAAAAATATTTGTATATCCTGCATCTAATATTTTCTGAGGAACTGTGATAGTTCCATCAATATCAGTTTCATTCCAATTCATTGCAGCATTGATACCCAAACTACCTTTTCCTAATTGAATTCCTCTATAATTAGCTACCAAATCTACACCTTGTGTTTTGGTATCTACAGCATTTACAAAAAATGTAATATTCTGTATAGAATTATCTATTAACACCTGTTCTACCGCATTCACAGTCGTATTATCACCATCAAACCCTAGTGGATTTGTTAACAATACTCTATCATCAACTTTGATATTATAATAATCTACCGCTACAGAGAAATTTGGCGTAAATTTATACGTAATCCCACCTGCAATATTAAAAGATTCTTCTGCGTCTAATTGTGTTACACCTAAACCATTAACTCTATCAAGAATAACAGGGTCAACATTGTTAAAAGTACCTTGTTGCCCGATACTACCATCTTCTAATTGTAATGTTTGTATATTACTTAAATAAATTTGATGTAACGACGGTGCTCTAAAAGCAGTATTCACAGAAGCTCTTATTGCTCCTTTATCATCTCCCAGCAAGTAACGAGCAGCTACTTTCCAAGATACATTACCTCCAAAATCACTATATTCTTCATAACGCCCTGCTCCACTAATCAAAAATGCTTCACTCACATCCCAATCTAACCCTGCATAGGCTCCTATATTTGATCTAGTTTCATTTAAAGCATTTTCTGGTGTTAACCCAGGAAATGATTGTGCACCTCCTTCAAAATAAGAAGCAGATTCTCCTGCTAGAGTAATAAATCGTTCTTGTCGTATTTCTGATCCTAATGTCAAACTAACATCACCAAAAGTTTTCGAAATATCTAAATTCCCAATATGATTACTAAATTTATATCCTCCTACTCTAAAACTAGTAGGACTATTTGCACCTAAATCAGGGTTTAAAGAATTATTCACTTCATAATCTACTGCATTTCTCCCAAAAGTATAACTTAAATCAAACTTCCATTCATTAAACATTTCCCAACTGTTTCCCGCTGTAAAAGTGTTATCACGTATATCCGTCTCAAAAGTTGGTTGAAATCCTTGATATTCTGTACCTGACGCATGTAATAAATTAAAAGGATCAGAAACCCAATATGGCGCTCTGTATAATGCAAAACTTTTTCCTTCTCTTTTTTGAAGACTTCCAAACAAATAAAACTTAGCAGAATCATCTGCATATGGGAATCCTGCATTAAAAGCTACTCCCAATCGATCATACTCTGGTTGACCAAGAGTCATCCCCAAATCTGGATTTTCTTGAATCCAAGGATGAGAACCATCCAATAAACTATTAGCCAAAGCTAATTGTTGATCAAATTCTAGTTGTGTCTGTTTTCCGTCGATCACATCTTGCGGATCTGGCTGAAAAACATTACCAAAAAGTAGATCTTTTCCTGGCTCTGGTGCTCTATTGGTATAATCCTGGTGATAAAAATCTGCTGTTAAATTAATATACCCACCAAAATCTGGATTAATTGTTGTGTTTACACTTCCATTATAAGTAAATCCATCTCCATCTGTAGTTACTCCAGAACCAATATTTATTGTTGTTTTATCAGGGTTCTCCTTAAGAATAATATTAATTACCCCTGCAATTGCATCAGACCCGTATTGCGCAGATGCACCATCTCGTAACACCTCTACTCTTTCTATAGCAGCAGCAGGTATACTCTTCATATCTACTCCAACTTCTCCTCGTCCTGGGGTTTCATTAACATATACCAATGCACTTTGGTTTTTACGTTTACCATTTACCAAAACCAATGTTCTACTAGGCCCTAAATTTCTAAGTTCTGACGGATCAAAATGGGCAGTTGCATCAGATACTGTTTGTTGGGTAGAGTTATACGAAGGAACTCTAAAAGCAATCATTTTATCTAATTCTGGCTGTGCGCTTATTGCCAATTCTTTTGATGTAATATTATCTATTGCTACTGGTGATTCTAGTACTGTTCTTGGTTTTGCACGGTTACCTACTAATACAATTTCATCAAGAACTGCTCCTTCTTCTATATATACTGTAAGCTCTGCATTTGTAGTAACCTCTAACTCTTTGGTATTAAAACCTACTACAGAAAAAACAAGGGTAGAAGGAATTGATTTTATTTGAATCGAAAAATTACCATCAAAATCAGAAGTTGCTCCATTGGATGTTCCTTTTTCTAAAATATTAACAAGTGGAATGGGTTCACTAGTTGATTTATTAACCACTTTTCCCGTAATGGTTTCCTGAGCAAATATCGCTGCTGGAATAAAAATTAGTAATAGCAAAATCTTCATTTTGCAAAAAAGAGTTCGTTTTTTCATAATAACTTGTTTAAATGTTTTGTTAAATCTATTAAAAGAAATTGAATTAATACTGTTAAACCTAACAATTGTTCGTAACAAAAGTAGCAAACCACTAAGAATATACTTATGAAAACAACAAAAACATCATAAAAACATCACAAAAAACAATGCCTTATAATCAGGAATTGTTTTCTATAAAAACTATCATACATCTACTATGAAGTAATGCTTAAAACTTCTTATTTTTGCACCCTTAATACGTAACTATATGTACAGAAGTCATTCGTGTGGTGAACTACGCTCCACAGATATCAAAAAAGAAGTTACCCTATCAGGATGGGTACAAAAAACGAGAGATAAAGGATTTATGATATGGGTTGATCTTAGAGATCGTTATGGTATCACTCAATTGATATTTGATGAAGAACGCACTTCGGCAACTGTAGTAGAAAAAGCAAAAACCCTAGGTAGAGAATTTGTAATTCAGGTAAAGGGAACGGTAATAGAGCGTGAATCTAAAAACAAAAAGATACCTACTGGAGAGATCGAAATCCTAGTCGATGAGCTAACGATACTTAATGAAGCAATTGTACCACCTTTTACCATAGAGGATACAACAGATGGTGGGGAGGATATCAGAATGAAATATAGATATCTTGATATTAGACGTACTCCTGTAAAAAATAATTTGATGTTTCGTCATCAAGTAGGAATGTTGGTAAGAAATTACTTATCTGCAAAAGAGTTTATTGAGGTTGAAACTCCATACCTTATTAAATCCACTCCAGAAGGAGCTAGAGATTTTGTTGTACCTTCTAGAATGAATGAAGGGCAGTTTTATGCATTACCACAGTCTCCACAAACCTTTAAGCAATTGCTCATGGTGGGCGGTATGGATAAATATTTCCAGATTGTAAAATGTTTTAGAGATGAAGATTTAAGAGCAGACAGGCAACCAGAGTTTACGCAGATAGATTGCGAAATGGCGTTTGTAGAGCAAGAAGATATCTTGGCTATATTTGAGGGACTTACTCGTCATCTTATCTCTGAAATAAAAGGAATTACTATTGAAGATTTCCCTAGAATGACCTATCAAGAAGCTATGCAAACCTATGGTAATGACAAGCCTGATATTCGATTTGGGATGAAATTTGGTGAACTCAATGAGATTGCTCAACATAAAGAATTTGGTGTTTTTAATAGCGCCGAATTGGTTGTAGGTATTGCCGTTCCTGGAGGTGCTTCTTATACCAGAAAAGAGATTGACAAACTTATTGATTGGGTAAAACGCCCACAGGTTGGCGCTCTTGGTATGGTATATGTAAAATGTAATGAGGATGGTACTTACAAGTCTTCTGTAGACAAATTCTATGATCAAGATGATTTAGCTAAATGGGCTGAAAAAACTGGTGCCAAAGCAGGAGATTTGATTTGTGTACTCTCTGGACAATCACATAAAGTACGAGCACAATTAAGTGCTTTACGTATGGAGCTTGCAGAACGATTAGGGCTAAGAAATCCTGAGGAATTTGCTCCTCTATGGGTTGTAGATTTCCCTTTATTAGAATGGGATGAAGACACTGAACGTTACCATGCAATGCACCACCCTTTTACTTCTCCTAAGCCTGAAGATATTGAGCTTCTAGATAGCAAACCTGGAGATGTGCGCGCTAATGCTTATGATCTGGTATTAAATGGAAACGAAATCGGCGGTGGCTCTATTCGTATTCATGACAAAGAAACACAAGCTCTCATGTTTGATCATCTAGGCTTCTCCCCAGAGGAGGCAAAAGAACAATTTGGCTTTTTGATGGATGCCTTTCAATATGGGGCTCCACCTCATGGAGGTCTTGCTTTTGGTTTTGATAGATTGGTTTCTATTCTTGGCGGACAAGAAACAATTCGAGATTTTATTGCTTTTCCTAAAAACAACAGTGGTAGAGATGTTATGATAGACGCACCATCAAATATTGATAAA
The DNA here is from genome assembly GCF_002924285.1 of Aquimarina sp. I32.4. Classification (NCBI taxonomy): domain Bacteria; kingdom Pseudomonadati; phylum Bacteroidota; class Flavobacteriia; order Flavobacteriales; family Flavobacteriaceae; genus Aquimarina; species Aquimarina sp. I32.4. Next base: position 65,833 of record NZ_PGUB01000009.1, read on the forward strand.
GAGCAACTCAAAGAACTAAACATTCAACTTGATTTATAAGATAAGATCCCTCTTATAGCGGGATTTTTACTATTTTTAAGTATCTAAGTTCAGCACCTATGTCTCTTCAAAAGAAAAGGACACTTCTGTATAGGATTCTCAAGTGGAGATATCGTCATATCTCTAACAAGACATTTATTCTTATGCTCAGTATTCTTGTTGGGTTCACCGCTGGACTTGTTTCTTTATTATTAAAAAACATCACTCATTTTATTCAAGTCATTCTAGAGAGTGATATCATCTCATGGCAAACTTCTTTTTATTTTATCATCCCAATAATCGGTTTGCTTATTGTCTACATTCTTACCAAACACATATTTAAGAAAGATATAAAATCAGCCATTCCTTTGATTTTATACTCTCTTTCAAAAAAAAATGGAATTATAAAGCCTATTCATGGGTATCTCCCCCTTATTCTAGCACCCATTACCGTTGGGTTTGGAGGGTCAGTTGGTCTTTTAGGGCCTGCAATCAGCTCTGGATCAGCATTAAGCTCTAGTTTTAGTACATTATTTCATGTTAACAGAAAAACTAGAGTATTATTGATCGGGTGTGCTTCTGCAGGTGCAATATCTGCGGTATTCAAGTCCCCTTTAGCTGGTCTCGTATTTGCGGTTGAGGTGTTTAGCCTTGATCTTACGCTAACCTCTTTATTGCCTTTGCTTTTTGCTTCTGTGTCTTCTATAATTACTTCGTATTTCTTTTTGGGAGATGAAGTATTATTCAGGTTTGATGTTTTAGAAAAATTTGACATTTACGATACTCCTTTTTATATCATACTAGGTATAGGCACTGCATTTGCATCTATATATTTTACCAAAATGTATTTTGGCATCCTACATTTCTTTGATCGGTTTTCTAAAAAAATTCATAGATTATTAATTGGGGGTACTGCTATTGGGATTATGCTATACTTCATCCCCCCTCTCTACGGAGAAGGTCTTGGTTTTATAAACAATCTATTACACGGTAATCACCTTACTGCCATTGGAAAAACTCCGTTTGACACAGTCAGTAGTAATATTTGGGTTGTTATTGCATTATTAACAGGGATTACTATCTTTAAAGCTGTTGCCATGACCGCTACATTTGCCGCAGGAGGATCAGGAGGTATATTTATTCCAACAATGGTAATGGGTAGTGCATTGGGCAACGTAGTCTCTAAGGTCATCAATAACCTTGGGCTAGGGTTTGAAGTTTCTGAGGCCAATTTTACATTACTTGGTATGGCTGGATTAATTGCAGGTGTATTACACGCCCCACTTACCTCTATCTTTCTTATTGCAGAAATCACTTCTAGTTATGAGTTATTTGTTCCTTTAATGATCACCACTTCTATATCATTTATAATCTCTAAAAACAGAATAGAGCACAATATATATACCAGAGAACTGGCTGAACAAGGGCATTTATTAACTCATGACAAAGACCAGACAGTATTAACCCTCATGAGCCTTGAAGAGTGTATAGAAACTAATTTTATCCCCGTAAAATCTTGTTACACACTAAAACAATTATTAAGTGAAGCTGTTTCAAAATCAAACCGAAACCTATTCCCTGTTACAGATGAGTCTGACCACCTTATTGGTATCGTATCTCTAGATAGTATCAGAGATATTATGTTTGACATTACTTTATATCATAAACTAAAAGTAGATAACTTAATGACAAAAGCTCCTGTTTCTATTATATATGAAAAGGATAATGCAAAAACAGTTATGAAAAAATTTCAAGATACTGGCGCATGGAATCTTCCTGTTCTCAAAAATGGTAAATACCATGGTTTTATTTCAAAATCAAAACTACTCACTTCGTATCGCAGAAAGTTAATTACCTTTACACGATAAAACATTATCCTTAAAAAAAAGAGATAATTACTCATCGATCACTCGGCACCACAAACACCTAATATCGCTTTAAAATGAAATATATTATCAGAATCCTTTTTATTCTAGTAATTATCCTGATCTGTATTGGATATTATTTTAAAAACTCAGGAGATCATCCAACAGGAGATAAATTAGTTGGCATTGGCATATTAACTACTTCTTTTATTTTGATGCCCATTTTTATCTATCATAGATGGAAAAACAAAAAAGTAAAAGACTACATGCTTACTGAGGAGAACCTAAAAAAAATGAAAGATTACGAGAAGAATCAGGGGAGAAAAGAGCTATAAGTTTAGAAAATATTCACATTTGGATATTGATTTATTAAGAATTAAAAACTACCTTTAGTATTCACATATATATTATTTTAATTACAATGGAAGGAACAGTAAAATTTTTTAATGAATCAAAAGGTTACGGATTTATTACTAACGACGAAACAGGAAGAGACATTTTTGTTCACGCTTCTGCAATTGATGGAGAAGTTCTTAATGAGGGTGACAAAGTAGAATATCAGGAAGAAGAAGGCAGAAAAGGAGTTATAGCTGCTAATGTAAGCATAACTGGTTAAAAGGAGATATTTCCCTAGTTTCGAAAGCACTACTCTTGTAGTGTTTTTTTATTTTACCCCAATCAAAAAATCCCTCCAAACAATCTACTTATTTTAATCTTTTTATCTTTATCAAGCTTTATTACAATTTTTATAAAAGCCATTGCTGTAATAAACGCATCTCCAGACGCAGTATGCCTGTCACTTTTTGATATCTTTAGGTCATTACACAGTTCATCTAGCGTATAATGTATATTCTGCTTATCATAAAGATACACTCTATGTTTTGTTTTTTTAAACAAAATACCCGTATCTACTATTTTATTTTTTAACACCCCCAGCCCATGTCTTTGCAATGCTTTATTTATCATTTTTCTATCAAACTCTGCATGATGAGCAACAAGAATTGCATTGCCAATATAATTTATAAAGAATTCTAGCGCCTCTCTTTCTGTAATCTTATCAAAATCTGTGTTTTTTCTAATGCCATGAATCTTTACAGTATCTTTATTAAAAACTTCTTGACGCAAGTACATCTCTAATTGATCTGAGACAATAATACAGTCATTTCTTATAGCAATGGCTCCAATCGATAAGATACGATCTTCTTCATAATCAAATCCTGTTGTTTCTGTATCGAATGCAACAAATCTAATAGCTGCCAGTGGTAGTTTTTTGCTTTTTTTACCAAAAAGATGTAGATATTCTTTCCAGAAATCAGGATAATTCTTCTTATTCTTTTTTTCCCAAAACCGCATTTACATCAAATTTTTAAGCTGAAACCTAACTCGTAATACCTCTTGTACATCTCTAATAGGCTTAAAACATCTTTTGAGTTTTAATTTATCATTTTTACTCAACGTATTTAATTGTATAAATCTGCCAGAATCATGATGAAGTAGCCCTTGTTTGGTTCTAAACTTCATCAACACTCTAAATGCTTTGGCACAGCTCTCAAAAAGTTTTCCGTTTTGTGGTTCTATTTCGGCAAGTTTTATATAACGGTGTAGTGTACTATTTACTCCTTTTATATTGTGATAAAGTGCTAAGATTCTAGCTGCATCAATCAATACCATCATTGCTCTTGTCTTAATATCAAAAGTATCTTTATGTTCCCCATTTTGCTCTATCAAAAACTGCTTAAAAAACCCTAAAGGAGATGGCTTTTTTAAAGCACTAACCCCTAACAATTCTAAAAACCTATTACTCTTATTCACACCTTCGAACACGATCTCAGACAATCGATCTGTCATAGTAATATCTCCATACACATGCTGAAAATCAAAAAATATAGATGACAATAAGGTTCCTTCTTCTGTTGGCACAGTCATCCACTCTTTAAACTGCAATTCCCATTTTGATAATGACAAACACCATCTTGGATTACTAGCCATCATTTCTGCAGGGCAATATTCAAACCCAACAGTATGCAGCCCTTTTGTAATATAATTTGCTAATTCCAAAAAATAACCTTGAACTTCTTTATACTCTACCTCTTCTACATCTTCAAAAACAATTGCATTATCTTGATCTGTCAAGAGCAACTGCTCTCTTCTTCCTTGACTTCCCAATACCATAAAACAAAATCGAACAGGAGGAGGAGATTCCATTTGTTTTAAAGACAGTTCTATTACCCTAACAACAATAGCATCATTAATTTCAGAAATCATATTTACTATATGAATCGTCGGGATATTTTGTTCCAAATACGATTTCAATAATTTTTCTACTTGTTTTCTAATATACCTAAGCTTCTGTGGTTTTTTGATACGCTTTACCTCTTTTATTAATACCGAAGGGTTATTTCCTAACGAAACCAACAGATCATGATCAGAAACAATACCTATCAATTTTGAATTTGGCGTACCATCTTTTGTAATACACAGATGACTAATATCATGCTTAATCAATGCTATCTGCGCCTCTGCTACTGTTATTTTTTTTGAATATGTAATTACAGGAGATTCCATTATTTGATGTACTTGAGATGTCACAGGAAATAACCCAGTAATTACCTTCGCCCTTAAATCTCTATCTGTAATGATACCAACTGGATATTTATCTTCATTTACCGCAACAATACAGTTTACTTTTTTATCGGTCATCTTTTGAGCGATATCTCGTATAGATTTCTCTGCCACACAGGTAACAGGTTTTTTACGATACGAGACACTACGCAGAGCAGAAAGATCTGTGGCTGCTTCTACAGAGATCGTGTTATCTATCTGTTGACCCTTTGCTGTTTCTGTGTAATCATTTCTGGCATGCGCCGCAAACGTACCTAACAAAAATTTATTCACCTCCTTATTTTCATCAATAAAAGGCTCAAAAACCTCAGCAGGAATCGCATAAACAATAGATTCTTCATCTGCTTTGGCTGTCATCCTATAATTTTTTCTGATAATCATGATACGTAAACCAAATAGATCTCCTACATCACATATATCTATCAGCTTCTCATCTACATCGGCATCCCTATACAACCCAATTGCTCCTTCTCTTACAATATAGAATTCCTCATGACATGCTTCGTCCTGCTGAAAAACATATCCTCCCTTTTCTACATACAGAATTCTAATCTGATTAGAAATCTGTAATAGTTCTTCTTTTTTGATACTATCAAAAGGGGGGAATTGTTTTAAGAAATCCTGTACACGCTCTGCAATTGTATTCTTCATATCACAAGAGATTTTCTATTCTAATTAAGGTTACGTTTTTCAGCAAAAAAACGAGTAAGCAATGCTCCACACTCTTCTTTAAGCACTCCTCCTATCATTTTCGTTTTTGGATGCAGTTTTGTACCCATCGCGATACAACCTCTTTGTTCATCTACCGCTCCATAAACCACTTTTTTGATTTGACTCCAATACAATGCTCCAGCACACATCTGGCATGGCTCTAGAGTTACATATAATGTACAATCTTTAAGGTATTTACCTCCTAAAAAATTTGCAGCTGCTGTAATAGCCTGCATTTCTGCATGCGCAGTAACATCGTTTAACAGCTCTGTAAGATTATGAGCTCTTGCTATAATTCTATCCTCTACCACAATCACTGCACCCACAGGCACTTCATTTTTTTCGAATGCCAACTCAGCTTCCTGCAAGGCTTTTTTCATAAAATAAGAATCATCCAATGGCTCTAACATATTTCCTAATTAAGGTTGTACACAAACTTAAACAAATTGACAAGAAACTTGATTCCTAATAAAAACTAAAAATTTAGTTTTATCTATAAATTTCAAAAAACATCGATTTCTAAGCCTAGTAATGAGGCCTTAAACACAATGACTCTACTAGAAAAATAATTCTTACACAAAAACAGTCATTGATTTTACAAAAATGAAGAAAACATTCGCATTTATCACATTTCAAAACCTTCAAAACAAAGTTCTATTGTATAAAGCGGGTTTAATATCGTAGTTTTGTATATGAGAATTACATTTTGAATGTCAAGCGAATTATTACAACATATTAATTATCCCTCTGATCTCAGAAAGCTTTCTCCCGATCAACTACCAAAACTAGCTCAGGAGTTACGGGATTTTGTAATCAACATTGTAGCTACCAAAGAAGGACATTTGGGTGCTAGTTTGGGTGTCATAGAACTCACAATAGCACTTCATTATGTATTCAACACTCCCAATGATCTTCTTGTATGGGATGTAGGGCATCAAGCCTATCCTCATAAAATACTTACTGGAAGAAAAGACATTTTTCATACCAATCGCCAATTAAATGGTATCAGTGGTTTTCCTAAACGTAGTGAAAGTGACTATGACACTTTTGGGGTAGGGCATTCTTCTACTTCTATTTCAGCAATTTTAGGTATGGCAATTGCCTCTCGATTAAAGGGTAAAAAAACAACACAACACATTGCTATAATTGGTGATGCTTCTATAGCAAGTGGTATGGCTTTTGAAGGCCTTAATCACGCAGGAGTAACAGATACAAACATTCTTGTTGTTCTTAATGACAATGCGATAGGTATCGACCCTAGTGTTGGCGCCCTAAAAGAATACCTTACTAAGGCAAAAGTTGGATTCAAGCCTAAGGCATATAATATTATTGAAGCATTACAGTTTAACTATTTTGGCCCTATCGATGGTCATGATCTACCTATGTTACTCAAAACTTTTGAGGAACTAAAATCTATTGATGGCCCCAAACTTTTGCATATCATTACTACCAAAGGAAAAGGACTTAAGCAAGCAGAAGAAAATCAGGTTACTTATCATGCTCCTGGTAAATTTGATGCTTCTACTGGAGATTTAATTTCTAAAGATAATACAGGGCTACCCCCAAAGTTTCAGGATGTTTTTGGGCATACCATCCTAGAACTAGCCAGAAAAAACCCTAAAATTGTAGGTATTACTCCAGCAATGCCTACAGGAAGTTCTCTAAAATATATGATGGAGGAAATGCCTGACAGGGCTTTTGATGTAGGTATTGCCGAGCAGCATGCGGTTACATTGGCTGCTGGAATGGCTAGTCAGGGGCTAATACCTTTCTGCACTATTTATTCTACTTTTTTACAACGTGCTTATGATCAAGTAATTCATGATGTTGCTCTACAAAATCTAGCCGTCATTTTTTGTATTGATCGCGCTGGTTTAGTAGGAGAAGATGGTGCTACACATCATGGCGTTTTTGACATTGCCTACCTCAATTGTATTCCCAATATGATTATTGCTGCTCCAAAAGATGAAATCGAATTAAGACATCTATTACATACTGCTTCTCTAGGGTTAAACAATCCTATAGCTATCAGATACCCTAGAGGACGAGGACATATCACCAACTGGAAAACCCCAATGCAAAAACTAGAAATAGGCAAAGCATATCAAATTTCTAATGGCCTAAAGATTGCTATCATTTCTACAGGGACTATTGCACATAACGTTACACAAGCTATAGTAGCTATAAAAGAAAAAATAAGTCATTATCACTTTTGTTTTATAAAGCCAGTAGACACCAAACTATTAAAAAAAATACTCAATAAATACACCACTATTATCACTGTTGAGGACGGTATTACAAAAGGTGGTTTTGGAAGTTCGATTATGGATTACGCCAATCAATCTGATAGTAACTCCAATATTATCACTTTAGGTATCCCTGATCAATTTATTCATCACGGCACTGTTTCTGAGTTACATGATATTTGTGGTATTTCTGCCAAAAAAATAGAAAAAACGATCCAATCACTTCTATAATCCCGCATACCTTCTTACCATAATCAACTGATAAACAAAATTTCAGTCATTTTAAAATCATACACAAAGAGATCTGGTTTAAGTAGATGATCACCTATATACAACTGTGGTATAGTATCTATTGACATACAACTGTGTACTTATACAATTTACGGATAAATTTTTCGTATATTTAAAGAATGGGTAAGCATATATTATTAGAAGTAAAAGAATCCTCAAGTCATTTACGGAATTTAATCAGAAAAGAGACTAATCCTAAAAATGTATTACGACTACAATCTTTGTTACATATTAGAGAATCAAGCTTTTCTACACAATCAGCCTTGGCAGAACATTTAGGATATCACGTTCGTAGTATGGAACTTTGGCTCAAGTTATATAAAGAAGGAGGTTTATTCGCCATGCTTTTGAATTCAAAAGAAAAACAGCAGCGCAAGCGAATCATTACTCCAGCTGTACACGATGGATTATCAAAACGACTTAATAATCCAGAGCAAGGTTTCCATAGTTACGTACAAGCGG
>NZ_PGUB01000010.1:0-73108 GCF_002924285.1 Aquimarina sp. I32.4
ACAAAAAACTGTCCTAGATGTTAACGCTATAAAGAATTACAGAAATATCGAAGCACAATATCAAAAACTAATATCAACGCAATTATAAACTAGAGCCAAAATAATTAATAAAGTGTTCGTATAGAGGGGGGTAATTACTAAGTGAGGTTTTAATGCTTTGAAGCCTGTCTAGAAATTAAAGATCGGTTTCAAGCAAATACTTTGAAGACTTATCCTAAGATAGTTTATGTAAAGAAAAAATAATATTATCTACGTTATCTGGGTCGGTCTTGTTGGGCAAGAGCTTAAAATTATTTCTAATTAGTAAGTTTTTTGAGGCTTCATTATTTTGATGTGTATATGCTTCTATAGTATGTAGCTGAAGAGTTGTAAACCCGTAATCAAGTATACAGGTTAAAGCTTCATTCATAATACCTTTTTTATGAAAGGAGGTGTGTAAGTCGTAACCAATTTCTGCATTTTTTTTATCCTCAGAGAAATTCCATAAACAGATTGTACCTATAAGTTTTGGGTTTCCTTTTATGGTAATCCCCCAGAATACCCAGTCACCTTGTTCAATTCCTGTATTAATTTTATTGATAAAATGAATAGCTTCTTCTATGGTATTAGTTTTTGGCCTTTTTACATAAGTATTAACTAGTTCATCTGATCGTAAGAATTTTACTTCTGCACTATCATTTTTTTCTAATTGTCTTAATTGTAATCTATTGGTTTGTAAAATAGGGAAGGGGGAGAATTTCATTATCTGATTTTTGGTCATTACAGCTTACTAGGTAAAATCATTGCAATACAGTACTATCTATATAGAAATTAGGGTCAATAGTAATCTTATTTCCTTTTAAATCTTTTCTTTGCCATGACGCATTAGGGCGAATCCATAAAGGTGTTCCATCAACAAAAATACGAATAGGCATATCAAATTTTTCAACAATATTGGTGTATCTAAATTTTAAGGTGTCTTTTTCAAAAGTATACTCTAGAATAGGTATTCTTGTGTCTCTAAGGTATTGATCAAAAAACTGTTTTAAATCAATGCCTGTTATGGTACTTAGATAATCTTCTATTTGTTTTGTGGTAACGGTTTGATGATAAAATTTGGTATTAAGACCTCTTAGGATAGATCGCCACTTTGTATCATCTTCTACAAGTTGCCGTAAGGTATGTAGCATATTTGCTCCTTTGTAATACATATCTCCCGACCCTTCATCATTCACATTATAAGCTCCAATTATAGGTTTGTCGTTTAGGATAATTTTTCTAGTACCTATAACATATTCAGAAGCTGCTTTTTTTCCATAATAATAATCCACAAATAAGCTTTCAGAATATGCAGTAAAGCTTTCATGAATCCACATATCGGCAATATCTCTATTGGTTATATTATTGGCAAACCATTCATGTCCTGATTCATGAACAATGATAAAATCAAATTTTAACCCCCATCCAGAACCAGAAAGGTCATTGCCTAAATATCCATTTGCATATTTATTTCCATAGGTTACAGAGCTTTGGTGTTCCATTCCAAGATAAGGTACTTCTACAAGTTTATAACTATCTTCATAAAAAGGGTAGGGACCAAACCAATGTTCAAAGGCTTTCATTGTTTTTGGAGCGTCTTTAAACTGCTTCTTAGCTTTTTCTAGGTTATCTCTGAGTACATAATAGTTCATATCTAGAGTTCCTTTTTCTCCTTGATATTGCTCTCCAAAATGTACATAATCACCAATATTAATATTTACTCCGTAGTTATTAATAGGGTTGTTTACAAACCAATGGTAGGTTTTAGTTTTATTGGCATGATTTTCTACTTTTCGCAATCGCCCATTAGAAATATTCATCAGATCTTTAGGAACATTTACACTTATAAGTAAACTATCTACTTCATCATACATATGGTCTTTGTTTGGCCACCATATACTGGCTCCTAATCCTTGGCAAGAAGAAGCAACAAAGTGATTTCCATTTTGGTCTTTTTTCCAAGAGATTCCTCCATCCCAAGGAGCACGAACTGCTTCACGAGGTGCGCCACTGTAGTATATTTCTATAGCTTGGGTACTATTTTTTTTTTGAGTAGAAGAGAGCGTAATAAAATGTGCATTACCTTCTGAATTTACTTGTAATGGTATATTATTTTGTACTACTCTTTCAATTTTTAAAGGGGGTTGCAAATCAATTTGCATGACAGTATGTTCTTTGAGTACCTTATAATAGATGGTGTTTTTTCCTGAAATAGTTTTTTTATCTGGGTTCACTGCAATATCGAGGTGGTAATAAGTAAGATCCCACCATGCTCTTTCTGGAGTTATTGTACCACGTAACGAATCTTGTCTGGTAAAACTTGATTCCTGAGCAGATACTAACTGTATTTGAAAAGTAAGTAAGACGAAAAGTAAAAATTTATTCATTGTTTAATATATGATATCTTATTTATGAATTAAGTATTATCGGTAATAGCTACCTCTTATACTAATCTAGTTGATGTTTTGATACTGTTATTAGATTCAAAATACTTCAGAAGGAAATACTACAGGGCTCTCAAAACCATTCTTTCCTACTGTTGCTATCCCAAAAAAGAAATTATCAATAACAATACCATCTAATACAAAATTGTCTACATCACCAACAAATTTGCTATGATCCCAGATAGGAGAAGTAGTATCTCTCCAATATATTTTATATCCTAAGACAGTAGGGTCATTGACTTTTTTCCATTTAAATTTTGCTGCGGGTTGTACAATACCTCCAATTTTTACTTCGGAAGGAGCAGGGGGAGCCCAAGCAATGCTAGCTAAATTTATAGCGTTTACAGCAGTTAACTTTGCTGCATATTCAAAATTTACGTGTTCCACGACATCACCATAGTTAATTCCGTTTTCTTCTCTTATATTTTGATGTTGTTGTGTATAGTTTTCATGAGCTTCCATAATTCTGATTCCGGCATACCCCAAATCGTTAAATGGTCTATGGTGGCCACCTCTGCCAAAACGATCTAGTCTGTAGATCATCATGGGATTCATTTCTGGCATATATGTTTTTACATTTTTATGTACATATCTGGCTAGTTGTCTAGAGATTCCATCAACTTCACCTCCATAAAAACGTCTTCGTTTTATCGTTTTTTCAGTATCGGTAGGATTGGTAGGTTCAGAAAATATTCTGAATGATCTGTTATCAATTACTCCATCAACTCCTTTGATATTGCCAATCATATCGTTGTTGAGGATGCCTATAATATCCCATTCTTTGTTTTGTGCATATTTGGCCAACCCAGCCCCTCCAAAGAGACCTTGTTCTTCTCCTGATAATCCAACATAGATGATACTATTTTCAAAAGTATATTGAGATAATACTCGGGCAGCTTCGATTGTACCCGCCATTCCGCTTGCATTATCATTAGCTCCAGGAGCATCAGTAGTAAAATCCATAGTATCACTAGCTCTAGAATCTATATCACCACTCATGATAATATAGCGATTGGGGTATTTGGTACCTTTTTGTATTGCAACTACATTTACAACCCACGCATCATGCGGAACTCTAGTTCCCATATCTTTGGTAACAAAGTCTTTTTGATAAAATACAGAAAGACAGCCAGAGCATTGTTTTGAAACGTTTTCAAACTCTTGTTTTATCCATCTTCTTGCAGCTCCAATTCCTCTTGTATCAGAAATGGTATCACTGAAAGTATTACGAGTACCAAATGCTGCTAATTTTTTAATATCAGTTTCGATTCGATCCGCAGAAATAGTATTGATAATATCATAGACACGTTGATCAGTTTGTGAAACTAAAATAGTAGACATGAATAGTAGGGTGGCAGTGATAAATGTTTTCATTTGTGTTAATTTGATCGCCTAATTTAAATAAAAGAGATAAGTAATATGGATTTCTTAACATATTTATAAGAGGATAAGTCAATAAACCATAAGGGATAACAAGGAATAGTTAAAACATATTGATATATTTTTTTTAAAATGTGTAAGCTTTTATATTAAATAAGAAAACCCGAAGTAAAAACTTCGGGCTTTCGCAAGTTGAGTTAATTAGGCTATTGAGGGAACAATAGTCATTTGTAAATATTTTGATTAAGGATTTAATAATCCATACATAGAAAATCTAAAATTTGGAAAGCTTACATTGGTCAATTGAAATGATGGGATATCACTAAAACGGCTTTCATTCGTTCTTTGGAAATACCATCCAGTCCCACTTCTCAATAAATTCAATAAGCCTTCTACTTCATTTACTATAGGATTATTTGTTGATCCAACATAATTTAGGATTAGTCTTTCTCCTGGTATTTTATTAATTCTAAAGGCAAGTGTTAATTGATCACTAAGCCCTACAACTGATACGCCATGTACATCTGGTCCAAACTCATTCATCCTGATATCAAGAACTCGAATATTCATACTCTTAAGTAAATGTAAAAAATCAGGAGAAGTTTGTTCAAGATAAAAAGATGATGTATCGTCAAAATACAAATATCTATCGAATGCTGTATCAAAAGTATCTACATCTGATGAAAATAATGAAGGGACTAGTGCTGTAGCGACAGGGGCTAAATTATAACCAATAGTTGTATTTAGACCTCCATCTTCAGAAACTAGTGTGTTATTAGTTTCTACAAAAGTAAAATCAGTAACTTCTATGTCATTTATCTTGAAAGGAGTTAGAAATGAAAACCCGCTTTCTTTTACAGATACAGGGTATGAGGTAGATATTAATTGGCCAGTATTTTGATCAAATGTAGTTACAATACCAGTTCTTTCTATATCAGAAAAAGTAAATGTACCATTGAAAATGAGTTGATTTTCTGGAGCTTCAGAAGGATCTGTAACCACAATATTTCTTAAAAAACTGATTGTATTGTGCCCTGTAGAAACAGGGTCATAGAACTGTCTTAGCCCCATAATACGTTCTTTGTCTCTGGCATTAGCTTTTTCAAAAACGATTTTGGTAACATCATTTCCAGAATCGGTTTTACTTCTAAAACTTATTTGTTCTGCTGTAACTTCTTCAAAGATAAATTCAAACTCTGCTTCTAGTCTAAAACCATTAATTTCAAATAGATTATGAAAAGTAGAATAATTTTCAAAAACTAATTCAGGGAAATGAGCTTTTCCTACTCGATAAGTAGTTTCTAGATCTTGTGCACCTAAGGCATAATCAGATACGATTTCTACGGTATTATCCTCATTAAATTTCAAGAAAATATTATAAAAACCAACACTGTTTTTTGGGTGGTACACAAGTTTCCATCCATATTCAGCATCCGTTAATGTTTTTTTATAATCTGTTAGAAGTGCATCAACACGACTATCAATGTCTTGGTCAAATAATGGCTCTACTTCATTATCAGTGCTACAAGCCATAAAACCAAGAGTAAGGATAAATAATGTATATATTTTTATATTTTTCAACATGTTATTCCTAGTTTAATTAGTTAATACTATTTAAAAATTCATCTCTCAGAATATTCACATCTATTCCTACATCTTCTTTCATGTACTTGATGATTACATCATATTTTTCTTTGATACGAGCTTTACCTTCGTTTCTGGCAATACAACCAGGGGTTCCATCACATGTCTCAGGAGTAATATAAGTAGCTTCGAATACATCAGGCTCTGTTGTAATGATATAGGCCATAGTCTCTGCAAAATCTTCTGCGGGTGATGAAGTAGCATAAGGAGTAACCATCCCTCTTTGTAAAGCTTGTTCATCACTTAAATTAAACCAAGTTCCTGATGAAGTATAATTATCTTCAGAAATTCTAAAGAAAGACTCTATATCAAATTTAAAGTTCTGATCAATAATATGAGCAAACTCATGATGTAAGGTTCTGAATGTTTGTACAATCCAAGCTGTATTATCAGGTGTATATTCATTGGCTTGAGTAAGGGTTACTCTTACTCCAGAATCAGCTACCCCAAGGGTTATAGTACCATTGCTATTAAACAAAGGAGAACCTAAGATTACAATTTCTGCTGGAAAATATGTTCCTAAAAATTCACCTCCTTGATTTGAAGCCTTATTATAAGGCTCTATCCAAGCTTGTTTGATAAGTTCTGCTATTGGTTGTACTACATCTATACGTGGTGGTGTAGCAGATTTTGTAGGATCGATAAATTTATCTACAAATTTATAATGAATAACAGATCCATAAGGATCTCTGAATTCTTTTTTTAAGAATTGATCAATTTCTGTTGTTGATTCTGGTTCCCCGTTTTCAAAAATAGCGGTAGGCTGTAATGTTTCTTCTCTATCACAAGCTATAATGATTAGGATAGAAAATACGATAAACAACAGTTTCTGAGTTATATTTATTTTTGTCTTCATAATCAATATTTTATCTAGGGTTTGGAGTTAGTCCTAATGCGATTGCATCTTCAGGGATTTGTACAGCTTTTCTTAAGTCATTCTCAGTAAGAGTAAGTGTTTGTCCACCTTCACTTACAGGGAGTACGTGTGTTACAGAACGGTTATGACGTTTGATATCAAACCAACGTAATCCATGATCCCAAAATTCTTTCTTACGCTCGTGTAAGATCAATTCTAGAATACCATCCGCAGGAGTACTAGCATTATAAAAAGACTGAATAGCAGCAATATCGGTATATTCTGTTCCGTTATATCTTTTTACAGCCAATTGGTTGATATCTGCAAGGGCAGCATTTTGATTACCACTTAATAAATATGCTTCTGCTCTGTTTAATAAAACCTCTTCTCCTTTAAATTCTACACTAATGTGATAAGGTAATCCTGAATTTGAAGATAAATTTTCTCTGAAAAAATATTCAAAAAGTTTAGGGAAAACAGTTACTTCATCATCAGGAGAACTGAAAGGGTTATTTCTAACATCTCCAATTGATAAAGGGTTCGTAAAAAGTGCTATAACATCATTCCCATTTAATCTAAAACCAAAATTACTTCTTTGATAATTACTTGTTTTTTGAATAACTAGAGCATTACTTAGTTCTTCTGGGTTGGCATATTGTATCGCAATCGCATTAAATCCAGAAATTGAAAAATCTGCTCCGTTTTTTACATAAATAGCGGGGTTGTCATCAATAAAGAGGTTGCTATACTTGATACAGTTTTCATAATCTCTTTTCCATAAATAAAATCTGGAAGCAAAAGCCTGAGCAGCTTTTTTTGTAAAATGATACTTTTTTGTTCCCGAGAAAAATTTATCACTTATTAGGGCTAATCCATCAAGTAAATCTTTTTCAACAAAATCATAAACTTCTGCTACCGTATTACGGGTGTAAGTAGGTAGGAACTCTGTCTCAGGCTCTGTGATATAGGGTACCCCCAGATTAGTAGAAGCATTATTATTATAATGCATACCAAACATGTTTACCAACATAAAGTGGTTGTATGCTCTAGAGATAAGTGCTTCTCCTTTTATCGCATTTCTTTTTTCTGGATCTCCTTCTAGATTATCAATTACAGCAAGAACCTCATTGGTATGTGCAATTGCTTGATATGTTTGATTCCAAAAATAAGTTGGGGTATCCTGAAAAATTGCAGTTACATTATCCCAAGTATAGGTTTGTAAATCTTGTAGACGGATAGTGTTTCCTCCAGCATCAAGTACTACTCCATCTGCATTAGGAACTCCTAATGGGCCTGCCAAATCTGTATACATATCTGTAAATGCTATACCTCCTTGAGAATAAGAATTAGCAATTAGTTTTGCTGCTTTATCAACAGAATCTAATACTAGTCTGTCATCAGGAGATTCTTCCAAATATTGTTCGCAACTAAAGCTTACAATAGAAAGGACAAATAGTAATATATATGATTTTAATTTATTGTTCTTCATAATTAGTCTTTTTTTAAAATCCAACATTAAGTGAAAGAGATACTGTTTTTGGTACTGGTAATGCAGCACCTCCTGAGTTAAAAAATTCAGGATCCTGACCATTCAATGCTTTGTCAGAATACAGTAAGAATAAGTTCTCTCCCTGTAGACGAATTCTTGCAGAAGAAAGTCCTAATCTCTCTGCATAAGAGGATGGTACGGTATATCCTAATGCTATAGATCGCATACGTGCATAACTACCATCTACAACTCTTAGATCACTACTGTTGTATAGTTGATATGCATTATCACGAGCGAATACGATACCATTATTCACAAAACCATTAAGTTGACTGATTATAATACGATTATCTAAAATAGCTGGAATATTGGTTACATTTTCATCACCTGGAACAGCCCATCTGTTAATTAATTCTCCTGGTAAAGAATTAAAGTCAGTATATGCTGCATCAAAATTACTATTCAAACGTATTTTGTAATCAAATTTGAAAGAAATATTGGCTGATAAAGAAAAGCCAGCATACTCAATAGTATTACTAAAACCACCAGCTCCTCTTGGTTGTGTTGGTCCTTCATACTTCAATATTTTTTCAATATCATTTCTGTTTTGTAAGTCTATATTGGTTACTCTATTATTATCAGCATCAAAGAATGTAGGGATACCAAATTCATTAAGGCCTGCAAAACGTGTTGAATACAATGCAGAGATTTCACGACCATTTATAGGAGATCCAGAAGGTGAGATTAAATCAACTAAACGAGGATTAAACTTTAGATTCTTTACTTCTTCTGTATTATACCCTACATTAATGTTAGAACTCCATTTGAAATTTTTGGTTTTGATATTTACCGTAGATAATCCAAATTCATATCCTTCTACGTCTAGATCAGCAAAATTCCCTGTTTTAAATGCTTCTCCACCAACACCACTAGTTCTTACAGTACCAATTAAGTCAAAAGAATTACGCTTATAATATCCTATTTCTCCAGAAATACGGCTATTGAAAAGAGAGAATTCTAATCCTGTACTAAACTCTTTTAGTTTCTCAAAAGTTAAATCAGAATTTTCTAAAGAATTGATTCGTATTATAGTCTCAGCATCTTGAGGACGTAAAGGTATCCCACCACGTAGATCAAGAGATGCGCTGGTAAGAGGACCTCTTCCTCCTGATAAACCGTATGTAGCTTTTAGTTTTAAAAAGTTTACCCATTCTACATTAAAGAAATCTTCATTATCAATATTCCAAGCACCGCTAATGTTATAGTTGGTAAGGTATCTTGCTTTAGGACTTGATCCTTGTAGGTTTGATCCATCGTATCTCAATGTACCATTAATAGTATATCGGTTATCATAGGTATATCCACCATTAAAGAAAAAACCTGTAAAACGATCTCTAAAATTACTAATGTTAAAATATTGATCATTATTATCTATCAATTGATCGATAGCATCTGGATTTGTATTTACTAGATACCCGTTTTCATAAGAAATTCCAATACCAGTATATTCTCTACTCTGCCTTGTAGTAGATTTTACTTCTTGTCCCAAAAGAGCAGTAAATTGATGAATATCTTTATAGGTAGAATTCCAAGCAATAGAATTTCTCCAGTATACATAATCTAGAACATTTTCATTATACACATTAAGACCACCTTCTGGAAGAATAGAATATGGAGGTCTGTTTGGATTATCTCTATCCTGATATAAGAAAGGATTAATAGGACCAATAATATTATCACCAGCTCCAGCTCTAAAAGCTTCTGCTTGATTGGATACTCCTGTAATAATATGCTCTCTTTGCGTAATTGCTTTACGGTAATTAAAAGTAGAAGTAGCAGTTAAATTATTTGTAATTTTATAATTAAGATCAGTTTGAAATGCAATATCTGTTACATCAATATCTATATAATTATTTCTCAATTCATGGATGATATTAAAAGGAGCATAGTTCTTTCTAAAAAACTCTAAGCTCCCATTTTCATCATATGGTGTAACACTTCTACTATTTGTCAAAGAAAAACTATAAGGGTTGATTTCAAATTCACGTTGAAACTCACCAGTAAGAGGGTCTAAACTTCTGTCATTTGTTCCTGGAGTTCTTTGATTTCTAAAACTACCAGTTAATGAAGTAGCTAATGAGAAATTATCCGAAAGGTTAAATTTGGTACTTAGTTTAGTTGTATATCGTTGAGCTTCGTCTCCTATAGTTTGACCAGCATCATCAAGATAACTCAATGAGAAATAATAAACAGCATCATCACTACCTCCAGATACATTTAGAGAGTGTGTTTGTTGTAATGAGAAATCTGAGAAAAGTGTTTTGAACCAATCTGTATTTGCAGTTTGATAACGGTTGAAAAATTCATCTGATATTTGTCCGTTAGGGCCTATTTGTACATTGTTAGGTCTTCTAAGATTATAGTATTGTCCTAGTACCCCATAAGATTCAGCACGTTGCGCAGTAGTTAAATCAATTAATCCTTTTTCTACTAATTCTGCATATACAGATAATTCTTGTTGAGAATTAAGGACATTGAAGTTTGTATAACGAGGTCTTAAACGGTAAGCAAAGTTATTGTTATATTTTACACTTAATCCTCCTTTTTTACCCTTTTTGGTAGTAATTACAATGACACCATTTTTAGCACGTGCACCGTATAATGCAGTGGCAGAAGCATCTTTTAGGATAGAAAAACTATCAATATCATCAGGGTTTAATCCTGCAACAGAAGACCCTATTAATGAATTGATATCTCCAGAAGCTAAGTCTTCTTGAGCTAATTCTACATTATCTTCTAGGATAACTCCGTCAACTACCCAAATAGGGTTGTTGTTTCCATTAAGAGAAGTATTTCCTCTAATTCTAATTCTTGGTGAAGCACCAAAAGTTCCTGATACATTATCAACAACCACACCAGCATCTCTACCTTCTAGAAGTCTTGAAGCATCAGTTACACCTTCAATTTTGATGTCTTCAAGATCAAGTTTTGTAGCAACCCCTGCAAATAGACGACGATCCACTTTTTTATATCCATCGGTAATAACTACTTCTCCCAATGATTCTACAGATTCTATCAATACAATATTGAAAACTGTTTTTTTCTCATTAGCAATTGCAATAGTTTGGTTTTCAAAGCCAAGGCTTTCTATTAATAGTACATCCGCTACAGAAACTCGCATTGTGAAATTACCGTCAAAATCAGTAACAACTCCTTGTGTTGTTCCTTGAATTGACACGGTTGCACCTGGAACAGGAAGCCCATTTTTATCTACAATTTGCCCTTTAATTTCAAAACCTTTTTGAGGTTTCGAAAGAGCAGTTTGTGGGTTTTTTATAGGAGAAGCATTTGATCTTACTGGTTTTTTTACTAGTACAATTTGCTTATCCACTATTTTGTAAGAAGTAGTAGTGTTTTTAAATATTTTATTCAAAATATACTCAACTCTTCGGTTAGATACCTTTAGAGATATTTTTCTATTGGTATTAACTTCAGAGTCCTTGAAGAATACTTTGAATTCTGTTTTTTGCTGTATTAGATCAAATACTTTCTCGATTGTAAAATTTTGAACATCTAAGGAAATCTTAGTGTTTTGCGAGTATGTACTTGCGTTTATTCTAAATAGAGACAATATAATAAGTAGTATTGTTAGCCTCATTTTTAAATTAAATATTAATTTTGCCACACTATTACTGTGGTTTTGTATAATTATTTTCATACTTTTAATATGATTTAATGATTGAACCATTGTTGAATTAAGCTTACTCTAAATCGGGAAATGTTGCAGCATTTCTCGATTTTCTTTGTTTTATAGCTTCCTATTTCTTACTCATTTTTTGTTTTTAGGGGTTAATAATTATTTCACTTTCTTTGACAATAAAATTGAAGGATGTATTGCTACTGAAGGTTTTAAGCACATCTTCTAAGCTTTCTACATCAAACCTCCCAGTAAATTTTTCTTTCTTCAGTTTTTGATAATTGATTGTGATTTTCTTGTCGTAAGAGCGTTCTAGTTTTTTGACAATACTTTCAAAACTTTCATTTTTGAATAACAAAATACCATCTATCCATGCGACATAATTTTCTGTTTTTACTGTAGATATATCCAAATTCTGAGTTGATTTTGTAAGACTAGCTTTTTGATTAGGTTTTAAAATTTGATCTGTATTTTTATCAAATCGCTTGTTTCCCTTAGATATACCAACACTTCCTTCTACTAAGACAACTTCAGAAAAAGAATCATCAGTATAGGATGAAACGTTGAATTTTGTACCTAATACTTCAGTTCTAATACCATTTGTAGATACAATAAAAGGGTCTTTTTCATTTCTAGCTACTTCAAAATAGGCTTCTCCTGATAACTCTACTTCTCTAATCTGTCCTGCAACAAATTGAGCAGGGAATTTTAAAGTAGAACCAGCATTTACATGAACGGTTGTACCATCAGAGAGTACAATTTGAAATTTCTTACCATAGGGAACTTTAAGAATATTGATACTTGGCTTTGTATTTGCTATACCTTTACTTTCATTTGTATAAACAATTTTGCTTTTTTTCTGAACTCCTAATAAAATACCATCACCATTCTTGATTTCTTTAAATAAATCATTCTCTTTGATTGCTTCAAAGTCTCCATTGTCAACTTGTAATGTTATTTCATTTGTTGGTCGGTCGTTATTGAATATATCTTTATTGTAGTATAAAGCAGAGGAAATTATAAGACCAATAAAAATAGCAGCATATTTTAGATAATTATTGGTTTTATTTTTAGGGGTTTTAGTATGAGATTTTGTATTTTGTATTTGTGTTTTAAATAATGAAGATGCTTGTTGATTATCAAAATCATTTTTACTTAATTGAATGTAATGATCTGTGAGAATATATTCCTTTAACTCATTTAGATTATCTTCATCTTTTAATAAAATTTCAAAAGCGATGCGCTCCTCTTCAAACATCTCATTATTGACATATTTTATTATTTGATTTGTATCCAAATTTTTGTTTTTTTTCATGCGAATTATTGGCTTATTTATAAGTAAGACTAGAAAAAAATAAAAAACCCTTACGCTTGAAACTGTTTTTTTTATTATTTATGTAAAGTTTTTGTTAATTATTTTGTGATAGGGTTATAAATGAGGTTAAAAAGGTTGCTATAAAAAACGAAACCCAAATAGAAGAACTTAGGCGAGGGAATGAATTCGTTTATAGGCGTTTGTATGAAATGCACTATAACGAATTGTGTGCCTATATCTATAACTTATCGAGAGATAAACAACTAGCAGAAGATATCGTTCAGAATGTAATGCTTAAAATCTGGAAGAACAGAAAAAGTTTAAGGATTACTACTTCTATGAAAAGCTATTTGTATAAATCTTGTTATTATGAGTTACTTGATAGCTATAAAAGAAATAAAAAAGAACTTAATTATATAGAGCAGATAAAAAAGGATGCTTTAGAACTTTTTGTAGAAGAGGATAATGATTTTGTGAAAAACAGAATAATTAAGGTTAGAGAAGAAATAGAGAAACTTCCACCAAAATGTAAAGAAGTCTTTGTGTTAAATAAGTTACAAGGATTTAAATATAAAGAAGTAGCAGAGCAGTTAAACGTTTCTATAAAAACAGTAGAAGCTCAAATGTATAAGGCAATGACAAGGATAAAAAAATCGTTAGAATCCAAAGATTAGATGTTCTTTACTTTATAATAAACTATTTTCTTAGCATGTAAATCCCAAAGATAGGACCGATACCCAAAAATAAGTAGAGTAAAGTAGGGTCTATTTTATTTGCCAAGAATGATAATAACTGAATGCTGATAATAGTGATAGCAAAACCAATACAATTTACAATAGTTAACCCCGTACCTTTAAGTTCTGAAGGAACTGAAGTAGCAACCATAGTTGAGAATTGAGGAGAATCAGAGATCACTAACATTCCCCAGATATGCATTGCAATCAGAAATAATTCAAATGGTAATTGAAAAAGTAAGGGAGAGGTAAGGCAAAATATTCCTGAGGTTAATAGTGAATGATATGCTACTTTTTTACTACCACTATTCAACGATAGTAAGCCTCCTAGAATACAGGAAATAGCGCCAACTCCTATAATGATAAACGACCAAAAAGATACTTGAATGTCAATATGTTGTGTTTGTGCATAGGTTTTAAGTATAATAGGTACAAATGCCCAAAAAGCATATAATTCCCACATATGACCAAAATAGCCAAAAGATGCTTTTCTAAAACTTTGGATACTAAATAACTGAATGACAATCCCTAGTTGTAGCTTTGATACAAGTTTTCTATAAGGACCATCAGGTACTGTAAGCCACATTGCAAGTCCACCAATAAAAGCTAATAATGAGGTGCTGATGATAACCGTTTTATAATCATTACTCCATGAATACTCATTAATCAAATGAGGTAATGCCGTGCCCAAAACTAAAGCACCTACAAGGTATCCTAATGCTTTTCCTAAACCATCTTTATAATAATCAGAAGCTATTTTCATACCTATTGGATAGATTCCTGCTAGAAAGAATCCTGTGGCAAAGCGTGCAGTAAGCAAGTTGAATATTGTAATCTCAGGAATCAAAAGGAATAAATTACAAACCCCTCCTAGAAAAGCACAAATTATAAAAATCCGCGAAGGAGAAAATCTATCAGCAAGCGTAAGTAATGCAAATGTAAGTGTGCCTATAATAAAACCAAATTGTACGAACGATATGAGATATCCTAATAAATTAAAATCAACATCAAATTGAGAAGCGAATGTATCAACAATAGCATTGCCTGCAAACCATAATGATGTGCAAAAAAACTGTGAAATAATAATCACAGGAAGTATGTAGAACTTTGGTTTCAATAGATTTATTCTTTTAGAATAATTGTGCCGAAAATATCGGCATTAATTCGTCCCAGATCTTTTTCTTTTCCAGGAACAAAAACCGAGCCAATACAATTTTCTCGCTCTTTACTATTATCATTATCGTTATAAGCGATAGCAAATCCTATTTTTTGATCTTTTTGCAGGATTATCGGGTCATTTACTTTTCCTTCTTTATAGGTGTCATCATAAATAGTAACTTCAAATTCCCATATAGACACATCTCCATTGGTTACTCGTTTTGAATGTACATGATTTGTAAGTAATATAGGATTTTTATGCTCATCAATGTCAATTACATTACCATCTAATGAGATAGAGTAAGCAAATGCATTATTAGAATATTGATGCTCCCCTCCAGAATTATCTGCATCAATAAAAATTTCTATATTATCATCATTCCTCCAGAAATGTAATGGATTTTTATTTTGATCAATCAAGATATCATCCTTTATTTCTACAAGAATATAAAGAGCCTCGTGTGTCCATGCCATCTTATATCTTCCAAAAAAATCAGTAAAATTGTAGGCAGAACCTAACCATTTTTGATCAAAGCCATACCATAATGTTTCTTTCCAGATAGGGTCGTTCATATCTCCGTCTAATTTGGGAACAATGACAGCTTTTTTGACTTCTCTAATTTGATGATCAATTTTAGTGTTCTCAGACTGTGTATTTTGTTGATTTAGCATAGCCAATCTATTTCCTGAGGGATTAGTTATGTCTTTTTTACAATTGGTGTTAACTAATAAAAGGCACAATAAAATTAATCTTGTCATAATATAATTAGGTCAAATAGTCAGGGTAAAAGTAAGGAACAAAAATTAAAGATAGAATGTGGTATGTGAATAAGTAACAGTTATTTACTTTTTAAATATATAATTATAATAAAGAATATAGCTTGTTTGATACGTCTCAAAGCATACTAATTCTATGAAAAAAGAGTATAGCTTTTTGTTAAAAAATCTATACTTCATTCTATAATGAAATAAAAAAAAGGAATGAAATTTATTTTTGTACTGTATAAATATTGAGGTACAAAGTAATAGAACAAGAGGTGTTTGTAGATGGTAAATTATGATAGATGATATCTTTGATTATCAAGCGCTGTACAATCAGAAATTAGTATTAATCCATTAACATAAAATTATATTAAAATGAAAGATTTATCAATACGATTAGGGAACCATCCAGGAGCTTTGGCAGAAATGGGGGAAATATTAGCTAATGCAGGGGTTAGTGTTGAAGGAGGAGGAGCATGGGTAGTCAATGACTCAGGAATAGCTCATTTTCTTTTTGAAGATGCTACCAAAGCAAAAAAAGTATTAGAAGATAAAGGTATTGAAGTGATAAGAGAAAATAAAATTCTTGTGCAACGATTACAACAGGATCAACCAGGTCAGTTAGGAAAAATAACCAGACTCATGCAGAAAGCGGGAGTAAATATAGAAGTGCTTTATAGTGATCATGATAATCAATTAATTTTGGTTGTAGATAATTACGAAAAAGGAAAGGCTATTTCTGATAATTGGAGTAAAGGAATATATGAATTACAAGAAGTATGAATTCTATAGAGATTATTTTATTAAACGCAGAAGAAACAAGAAGGCGTAGCATAAAGCTATGGAAAGGAATACCAGAAGAATTTTGGAACTGGAAACCTGATAAAGATGCTTTTACTGTTATCGAAATGATTAGGCATGTGCTAGAAAGTGAACATTTATTTCATAAAATAATTGATAATAGAGGAAATCTTGGGAATTATCAATCTCCTTGGCAAGGAATAGTGTATTCAAATATAAAATTTGAATTAGAAAAGGCAATACCTTATAGACAAGCTTTTCTTGATATGATAAAAGACCATACACTTCCTGATTTGGAATATATAAGAATTGAAAGAACAGAAGTAGGGCAAAGCAAAAAACTTGGCGACTACCTCAATAGAATTATATTTCATGAAACCGTACATATGGGGCAAATGTTGAGTTATTTGAGAACATTGAGGATTGAATGTCCTAAAATATGGGATTAATAGCATTTCTTCTTTAGAATGGCTTCACCTGAATTGCCTTTTGATTCGGAGATTAGAGAAAATTTAGTGATAATCTCTTTGTCGATATATTTTATTTTGAAGTATGTGTAGTAGTTGATTGTATTTGGCTATTTCGGAGTGATATTTGATTGTAGATAGTAGTGTCGATATTATTACAATCAATACGATTAAAATTATTGAACTACTTTCGTAAATGTAATATTGTATTTTATCACAGACTACTTATGGAAGAGTTTGAAAATAAATTTTCTGAGATAGCTTCTCTTTTAGGAGATAAATCCCGATCAATTATGCTTTGGTGTTTATTAGATGGTAGAGCGTATACCGCTATGGAATTATCTATATGTGCTGATATTTCTGCACAGTCGACTAGTAATCATCTAAAAAAACTTATAAAGGCTAATGTATTGAGTGTAGAAAAGCAAGGTAGGCATAGGTATTATAGGTATGCAAGTGCAGATGTGGCTCAGGTTATAGAATCAATGGCAGGATTGGTGTCATTAGATGAAAATTACAAAAGAGTAAACAAGCCTAGTCAAAATAATATCACTTATGCAAGAACCTGTTACGATCATCTGGCAGGAGAGATTGGTGTTAGGATTACAGATGCGCTACTAGATAATGGAATAGTGGAAGTTTTAGAAAAAAAATATGTGGTCACTACAGAAGGAAAGAATTGGTTTAAGGAAATAGGGATAAATGTAGATGAGATAATGCTGCAAAAACGTTCTTTCGCTCACCCATGTCTTGATTGGAGTGAGCGCAGATATCATATTGCTGGTGCTCTTGGAGCTTCATTTCTAACGAGTATGTTACAAAACGATTGGATTCGAAAAAAGAAAGATTCGCGAGAAGTAATTGTAACTTCTATCGGAAAAGTAGAGTTAAGAAAAAGATTACATCTAGAAATATAAAAACCGCCTTTTTATTATATAAAGAGGCGGTTTTTTCAGACACTATCTCATTAAGTGTGTAACTTAAAACTAAGTTATTGTTTTATTATTTTTTTAATTATAGTTTCTCTAGATGTGATGATTTTGATAAAATAAACCCCTTTAGGAATTTCATTTGTTTCAATACTTAATTTAGTGTCATCAGTTATTATTTTATTAACTGGGAATTGTTTTCCGTTTGCTGAATAAAAATATAGCTCAAAATCATTTTTAGTATCAATTCCTTTTATAGTAAGTTCATCAATAAAGGGAACTGGATGTATTTTAATATTTCTTTCTAAATTAGAAGTAGAAAAATTATTATTAGGGTTAGAATTACAAGAATTCGTGAAATTAGTATGTATATCTTTTCTAGTGAATTTTTGGTAAGCATGGTTGATATCATCAACACATATATGATTTAACGCAGGATTATTAGTAGCTACAAAATAGAATATGTTTTTATTGCTTCCGTTTTTGAGATTCACAAAATTTAGATTTTTATTCTTGCTAAAATCTATACCTTTTAATAGTGGATTTTGCGATAAATCCAATTCAACTAATTTGTTGTTTTGAATGTATAAATATTTCAATTTCTTGTTGTTTAATAATTGTAAATCCTTTAATTGGCAATTATTAACATTTAAGTTTTCTAAATTAATAGTATACTCAGTGTTTAATTCGTTAATATTCGTGTTTGCTATATTCAAATTTTTAAGCTTCTTGTTGTTTTCTATATTTAATGTTAGTAGGTTTTTATTATTATCTATACTTAGGTATTCTAATGCAGTATTAAATTGTAAATCAATATTAGAAAAACTTGATCCGTATGCAGTAAAAGATTTCAAATTTACATTAGTAGATAGATCAATCGTAGTATAGTTTTTTGATTGCCATTCTAAACTCTCTAATTTAGTATTGGACTGTAGATCTACTTTAGTCAGATTTGTTCCTCCAATCGATAAGTCTATCAATTCTTTATTATTAGTTATATCAAGGGTTGATAAATTGCTGGCAAATGCATTTAATTTTTTAAGTGCTATGTTTTTAGATACATCTATGGTGGTCAGGTTATTATGTGTGATGTTTAATTCTTCTAAATATATATTAGCAGTAAGGTTTAAGTTATTTATTTGGTTAGCCCCAATGTCTAGTTTTACCAAATTTATAGTATTAGTTAAATTTATACTAGGGACTTGATTACCTGAAATATCTAGCTCTTTTAGAGCTATGTTTTTAGAGAAATCTAAATCTGTATTGATGAAATGATCAGAACATTTAAAAGAAGTTATATTTATAAAAGCTTCTATTCCTGTTATGTCATATATATGATTATAATCATAATCATAGTTACTTACATCTATTGTTCCTAAAAACCTTTCTGCTTCAGAGTATTGAATTTCACTATCCTGATTTAAATCAATCGTAGGATTATGATTTAGTAATGTTTTTTTAAACTTTGCATCAGGTATATTTACTATCTCTTCTATAGTGCATTGATCAACAAAAGTTGTTGTAGTATCAATATTTTTAAAATTTTGATTTGCATATGTTATATCATCTACACATATCTTAGCATTAGTACTTATATTTCTTAAGTAAAATCCACTAATCCCTATATTGTTAGTGTTTTTACAATTTACAAATTCCAGATTTTTATTGTTATCACCATGTATATATGTCAATTTACTCTGTTTAGAGACATCTAATTCTGTAAGAGAGTTAAATCCGCAGGTTAAAGAAGTTAGGTTGATGTTTTTAGAGATGTCTATATTGGTAAGCTGATTAGAAGAGCAGGTTAGTACTTTTAGATTTGTAAGAGCACTAAGATCAATAGATGATAAATTATTATTATTACAACTTAATTTTCCTAGGTTGCTAGAGGTTGTGGGTAGTATTAATGAAGATATATTGTTATATTCACATCCCAAGGTTTCTAACTTCGCATTTTTTGAAACATTTAAATTTTTGATTTGATTGTTATTACACAACAAATATGTTAAATTAAGGTTGTTTGATAAATTTAAATTTGTTATCAGATTATAAGAGATCACTAAACTTTTTAAGTGAGTTAGGGTACTAATTTCTATGTTGCTTATTTTATTTTGATTTGCATATACATACTCTAAAGCATTATTATTAGATAGGTCTAAAGTTTGTATGTTATTATTATCACAAGAGAAAACTTTTAGTGAGGTGTTTTTTGAAAGATCAATGTTTGTAATAGTATTGCCACTTATATGTAGTGAACTTAATTTTGTATTATTACTAACATTAATTAGAGAAAGATTGTTTTGATTTAATGCTAAATCAATCAATGCAGTATTTGCAGAAATATCGATTTTTGAAATATTGTTTGAAGAAGCATTTATCCCAGTAATATTAACAAACGCTTCAATACCTGTTAAATCATAAATTCCTTTGCTATACAAATTTAAATTTCCAGTAAATGCGATAGCTTCTTGTGTTTGTATTTCGGTATCTCTGTTAGTGTTTATTCTTATATTATCAATAAGTGCTTTCTTAAATTTTGTATCAGGTATTGTTACCGTTTGAGAAAAAATCGGAATGGTTAGTAGTAACAACGTTACTAAAAGATAGGTTTTTTTCATGTTTAAAGTTTTAGTGTAAGGAAAAAATGTGTGATTGTTGGTATAATGACTCATGTTTATACGGTTTAATATATATGTCGTAGCAGCAAAAAATGTTACCTTGATTTCAACACTTTTATGTTGATTTTTTTAAATAATCCATTTACAACTTTGGTGAGATCATGAGTGCGTGGATTATTGTGTTTATTGTTAATGTGTTACGGGTATGTTTGGAGTCGTTTTAGAGGCTTGTTTTTCGTAAAAAAACATCATGATTTACTTCTGAAAAGCAATTTTCTTATCGATTTTTGTCAAAAAATATTGTAGGTGTTTTTTAGTATTTATCAGGTACTAACCAATGAAAAAAAATATTCAAAACTCTGTTGAAAGTTCTGATTGTGTTTTGATTTTTAGATTCTAATTAAGATAAGTTTAAAAGGAGCTAAGAATGAATTACAAAATAATTATATAAAAAACTAAAAATAGAAATGGAGTAATAAGTTTTGAAAAATCTTTACATCTAGAAATATAAAAACCGCCTTTTTATTATATAAAGAGGCGGTTTTTTCATATCAAAATTAAACAACCCTCCAATTTTAAGCCTAGGAGAAAAGGCCTTTGCGTATCGCATAGAAATAATATATCTATGCTATTCTATTCGACATTGTTTACCCAATAAAATAACCGTTTTCTTGAGCAATTTTATCAGCGATTTTAGTTCTTAAAGCAACCACATTAGGTTGATTTGCATATTTTGTAAAACGTTTAAGTCCCATAAGCATCATACGTTGCTCATCACCTTCTGCAAAAGAAACTATTCCTTCTTTTCCTTTCCTAATCACGATATCTACCGCATTATATAAGTATAATTGAGACATTGCAATCTGAGTTTCTTGAGCCTCTTCACCAAAACGTTTGGCATTTTTCTCAGTTCTAAGAATAGTAGATTCAGCCATGTATATTTCTATAAGAATATCAGAAGCGGCCATTAATAATTGTTGGTGTTCTTCTATCTGAGGGCCATATTTTTGAATTGCAGCACCTGCTACCATTAAGAAAACCTTTTTTAGCTTTGCTATTATTTCTTTTTCTTCAGAAAACAACACAGAGTAATCTGGTGTGTCAAAAGAAGGAATACCAGTAAGTTCATCTGCAACCTTCATTGCTGGTCCTAAAAGATCTACATGCCCTTTCATCGCCTTTTTTATAAGCATTCCTACGGCAAGCATACGATTGATCTCATTTGTACCTTCATAGATACGAGAAATACGGGCATCTCTCCAGGCAGATTCCATTGGGGTATCAGCAGAGAATCCCATACCTCCAAAGATTTGTACTCCTTCATCTGTACAGCTTTGCACATCCTCAGAAACGGCAACTTTAAGAATAGAACACTCAATAGCATATTCTTCAACTCCTTTAAGTTCGGCTTCTTGGTGAGAATTTCCTTCTTCTTGTCTGATCGTAATTCTATCTTCTATATTTTTTGCAGCTCTATAACTAGCAGATTCATCAGCATATGTATTGGTTGCCATTTCTGCAACTTTAGCTTTGATAGCTCCAAAATTCATAATTGGAGTTTTAAACTGAATACGTTCGTTGGCATATTTGGTAGCTTCCCCAATTACTCGGCGTTGTGCATCAAGACATGCTGCGGCTAGTTTAATACGACCTACATTCAATGCGTTCATTGCTATTTTGAATCCATTACCTCTTTCTGATAACATATTCTCTACTGGTACTTTGGTATCACTAAAAAATACCTGACGTGTAGAGGAGGAGTGAATCCCCAGTTTCTTTTCTTCGTCTCCTAGAGAAATTCCGTTGGAAGGATCATTTTCTACAATAAACCCTGTAATATTTTTATCATCTTCGATACGGGCAAAAACAATAAAGACATTACAGAATCCTGCATTAGAGATCCACATTTTTTGTCCTGAAATAGAGTAGTGCTTCCCATCTTCAGAAAGTACTGCTTTTGTTTTTCCAGAGTTGGCATCTGATCCAGCTCCTGGCTCTGTTAAGCAATACGCACCAAACCACTCTCCTGAAGCAAGTTTTGGTACATATTTGTTTTTTTGTTCTTCATTTCCGTAAAGGGTAATTGGCATAGTACCAATACCAGTATGAGCTCCAAAAGCTGTACTGAAAGATCCAGTTGCTCCCGAAATGTAATCACATACCAGCATGGTAGAAACAAATCCCATTCCTAAACCTCCATATGCTTCGGGTACAGCAACTCCTAATAAGCCTAGTTCCCCTGCTTTGCGCATACATTCTTCAGTAAATGCGTAATCTTTATTTTCAAATCTTTCCCAATGTGCCCATAGTTCACGATCTACAAATTCTTTGGCGCTATCACGCATCATCCTTTGCTCTTCAGAAAAATCTTCTGGAGTAAATACATCGTCGCAATTGGTTTCTTTAACAAGGAATTGTCCTCCTCTAAGAATATCTTTTTTTATATTTTCTGTACTCATTTGTTATAAGTTTTTAGGAGTTAGTGTGAGGACTGAGGTAAATTAATTCCAGCAATACTCATATCTCAATTCTAATTATTTTAAAAATTCATAAATGCCGGCAGCTCCTTGTCCTGTACCTACGCACATGGTTACCATACCATATTTACCTTGCATATTACGCTTGCGCATTTCGTCGAACAATTGTACTGATAATTTTGCTCCAGTACATCCAAGAGGGTGACCTAATGCGATGGCACCTCCATTTACATTTACAATATCCTTATTAAGGCCTAATTCTCTAACTACTGCGAGTGATTGAGAGGCAAAAGCCTCATTAAGCTCAATAAGCTCTACATCGTTTTGATGTAATCCAGCTTGTTTTAGTGCTTTTGGAATTGCTTTTACGGGACCAATACCCATAATTCTTGGTTCTACACCTGCCGCAGCATAGTTTACAAGTCTGGCAATAGGTTCAAGGTTAAGTTCTTTTACCATCTCTTCGCTCATTACCATCACAAAGGCTGCCCCATCACTCATTTGAGAAGAGTTACCCGCAGTTACACTCCCGTTGGCAGCAAAAACAGGACGTAGTCTTGCTAGCGCTTCTTTATTAGTGCCTGCGCGAGGGCCTTCATCTTTGGATACGGTATATGATTTGGTAGCTTTTTTTCCATTTTCATCAACATATATCTGTTCTACATTAATAGGAACTATTTGATCTTGAAAACGATCTTCAGCTTGTGCTTTTAGAGCTTTCATATGAGAATGATAAGCAAATTCATCTTGATCTTCACGAGATACTTTAAATTGATTTGCTACTGCTTCTGCCGTATTACCCATTCCCCAATAATAATCTTCATGGCCAGATTTGGCAAGGTCATAATTAAGCTCTGTTTTGTATCCTGTCATTGGTACAGAGCTCATACTTTCTGCACCACCAGCAATAATGCAATCTGCCATTCCTGATTGTATTTTGGCAGTAGCAATACCAATAGTTTCTATTCCTGAGGAACAAAATCTGTTTACGGTTACACCAGGAACATCTACAGAGTTGAGACCCATTAATGAAATAAGGCGTGCCATATTTAGTCCCTGAGACCCTTCTGGCATAGCGTTACCTACAATAACATCATCAATACGTGTTTTGTCTAATTGTGGCAATTCTTTCATCATATGCGCTATGGTTTCTGCTGCTAGTTCATCAGTTCTTTTGAACCTAAACACTCCGCGAGGCGCTTTTCCCACGGCTGTTCTGTATGCTTTTACTATATATGCTGTTTTCATTAATTTATAGTATTGAGTATTGAGATATTAGTATTGAGATTTATAACTTTTTTTGAAATGAATAATTCATTTTTTGTATTTCAACACAACATTCAATAACTGGTTGTACTTTTTCTTTACTGATAATATTTAATTCTATTACTAATATTAATTGGGTATGAAGTTCATAACAAGATCCATTAGCAATACTTAAAAAATGCTTAAACTCTTTATTTTGAATTTCTTCCAGCTCCTTCTGCTATATTGGAAGAAATAGAAATTAAACTACGTTTTATTTGAGAAATCAAGCCGTATTTTTCATTAGAAGGAAGTTTTTCTGCAAGTTGATAGATGGGTTTAGCTAAATCAATCGATTTTTTCCAAATTTTTAAATCTTCAACTTTATGCATTGTATTTTTTTCTAATTACTCAATACTAAATCCTCAATACTAATTAATTACGTAACGGTTTTCCTTTTTTAAGCATGTGTTCTATTCGTTCCAGGGTTTTTCGTTCTGTACATAGAGACAAGAAAGCTTCTCGTTCTAAGTCCAGGAGATATTGTTCTGTAACCAAAGTAGGTTCAGATAAATCTCCACCTGCCATTACATAACCTAGTTTATTAGCAATTTTTCTGTCGTGTTCAGAAATATATTTACTAGCTTCCATAGAATCAGTTCCTACTAAGAACATTCCTAAGGCTTGTTTACCTAGTACTTTTATATCTTTTCTTTTAGGTGATTGTGTATATCCTTGTTCTGCTATTAGTTTTGCATATGCTTTTGCTGTAGCAATCTGGCGATCTTTATTTACTACCACAATATCTTTTCCTTTTTGTAGTATATTAAGATCATATGCTTCATAAGCAGAGGTAGATACTTTTGCCATACCAATGGTTAAAAAGTGTTCTTGAAGCACATTAAGCTCAACATCATTTTTCTTGAATGTGTCTGATGCTCTTAGTGCCATTTCTTTTGATCCACCTCCACCAGGGATAACTCCTACTCCAAATTCTACGAGTCCTATATATGTTTCTGCGGCAGCAACTACCTTATCTGCATGCATAGAAAGTTCGCATCCTCCACCAAGGGTCATACCATGAGGAGCAGCTATTGTTGGAATTGATGAATAACGCATACGCATCATAGAATCCTGAAAGTACTTAATAGCCATATTAAGTTCATCGTATTCTTGTTCTACAGCCATCATAAAGATCATCCCGATATTGGCTCCTACAGAGAAATTTGCTGCTTGATTACCAACAACTAATCCTTGAAAATCTTTTTCGGCAATATCAATAGCTTTATTTAGTCCTGCCAATACATCACCTCCAATAGTATTCATTTTACTTTGGAATTCTACATTTAGGATTCCATCTCCTAGATCTTCAACTACAACACCACTATTTTTAAATACTTCAGAAGACTTACGAATGTTGTCTAGTATAATAAAAGCATCTTGTCCAGGAACTTTTATTTGTTCTTTTTTAGGAATATCATAGAAAAATGTTGCTCCATTTTTTACGGTATAGAAAGAAGTATTTCCAGAAGCGATCATATCATTAACCCATGTTGCTGGTACTAACCCTTCGGCTTTCATGATTTCGATTCCTTTTTCAACACCAATAGCATCCCAAATTTGAAAAGGACCATGCTCCCATCCAAAACCTGCTTTCATTGCATCGTCTATTTTGTATAAATCATCAGTGATTTCTGGAATTCTATTAGATACATACGCAAATAAGGCAGAGAAGGTTTTACGATAGAACTCACCAGCTTTATCTTTACCAGCGACTAATACCTTGAATCGATCTACAACCTTATCAATAGTTTTGGTCATTTCTAGAGTAGGGAAGGAGGCTCTTTTCTTTCCTCTATACTCTAGAGTATTTAAGTCAAGAGAAAGAATTTCTTTTTTTCCATCAGCGTTTACATTCTTCTTATAAAAACCTTGCTTGGTTTTACTTCCTAACCATTTGTTTTCCATCATGGTATTAATGAAATCAGGAAGCTTAAATAATTCATGACGCTCATCATCTGAACAATTATCAGCAATACCATTTGCTACATGAACTAAAGTGTCTAAACCAACAACATCTACGGTACGGAAAGTTGCAGATTTAGGACGACCAATTACGGGACCTGTAAGTTTATCTACTTCTTCTATAGTTAAATCCATATCTTTTACCATATGAAATAAGCTCATAATACTAAAAATACCAATTCTATTACCGATAAAAGCGGGAGTATCTTTTGCAACTACAGATGTTTTTCCTAAAA
The DNA here is from genome assembly GCF_002924285.1 of Aquimarina sp. I32.4. Taxonomy (NCBI): domain Bacteria; kingdom Pseudomonadati; phylum Bacteroidota; class Flavobacteriia; order Flavobacteriales; family Flavobacteriaceae; genus Aquimarina; species Aquimarina sp. I32.4. The sequence goes on from NZ_PGUB01000010.1 coordinate 26,296, forward strand.
ATTGCTCGCCATAACCGTTGAGGAAATCAAGAACTTCCTGAGAGGTGTTAGGGCCAGGAATAATTTCAAATAACTTAAGATAACGGGCTGGATTGAAAAAGTGTGTTCCACAAAAATGTTTTTGGAAATCTTCACTTCTTCCTTCATTCATAAACTTAATAGGAATACCTGAAGTATTAGAAGTGATTAAGGTACCTGGAGTTCTGTGTTTTTCAAGATTTTCAAAGACTATCTTTTTTACATCAAGTCTTTCTACAACTACTTCTATAATCCAGTCTACGTCTGCAACTTTTGCAATATCATCTTCTAAATTTCCTGTGGTAATCCTGTTAGAAAATTTTTGATGGTAGATAGGAGATGGTTTCGATTTTAGCGCGGCAGTTAGCGAGTCATTTACTAATCGATTGCGTACTGCTTTATTTTCTAAGGTAAGCCCTTTTGCTTTTTCTTTGTCATTAAGTTCTCGAGGAACGATATCTAATAATAGTACTTCGACACCTATATTAGCAAAATGACAAGCAATGCCGGATCCCATAATCCCTGAACCGATCACTGCAACTTTTTTAATAATTCTTTTCATTTTATAACTTCGGGTTGTTAAGGTTTTATAGATTCTTGTTTTGAGTAAATTTTTTTGGATGCTATAAGGTCATTTATTGTTTGAAAGACTTCAAGAAAAATATCCAGTTTTTCTTTTGATACATGTTTTTTTACAGTGTTGTCAAAAGTAAAAACAACTTCTTTTGAGAAGTCTCTCATTTCTATTCCAAAAGGAGTAAGGTAAATCAATACACCGCGCCCATCTTGTGGATTCTTTTTTCTATAAATAAATCCTTTTTCCTCCATGGTTTTCAAGGTGCGTGATAGGCTTGTCGCTTCCATTCCCATTTTTGGTCCCAAAGAGGTAGAAGGAGTACCATTTTCTGGGTCTATGCTTAGCAATGCAAATCCAGTAGCCATGGTGCTTCCCTTTTTACTAGCTTCTTCATTATACATCTTGGCAACTGCCATCCAAGTAGCTCTAAGGGCATAATCAATTGTTTTTTCTCTCATTAAAATAGATATTGTGATGTAAAGGTAAGAAATTTTATTATGCATGCATAATAAATAAAGTAGAATTTCAGGAAAATTTAACGTAATTTACATTTTTATATTGAATTAATAAAAAAACTCCTCATAAAATGAGGAGTTTACTGATTAACAGTTAAAGCTTATCGCATTTTGTGATGTAATCAGTTCATTGAATTAGCCATAAATTTTAGAGTATAATTCTTTATATTTTTCTTTTATTATTTTTCTTCTGAGTTTCATTGTTGGGGTAAGATGCCCTGCATCAATACTCCATTCTTCTGGGGTAAGTTCAAAACGTTTTACTCGTTCCCATTTACCAAATTTTTGATTGTGTAGATCCATCTCTTTTTGATAGCGGTCTATTACAATTTGATGGCTAATTATTTCTTCATTAGAATTGCCAATTTGTAAGTTCTTACGTTCTGCCCATTCTTTTAGGAATTCAAAATTTGGTTGTATAAAGGCAGCTGGCATTTTTTCACCTTCTCCTATAACCATTATTTGCTCAATAAAGCGAGATTGCTTCATTGTGTTTTCAATAAGTTGCGGAGCAACATATTTACCTCCAGATGTTTTGAACATTTCTTTTTTACGATCTGTGATCCGTAAAAAACCATCACTATCAATTTCTCCAATATCACCTGTATGAAAGTATCCGTCTTTTAATACTTCGTTAGTTTTTTCTTCATCTTTATAGTAGCCTAGCATTACCTGAGGGCCTTTTACTAGAATTTCACCATCTTCTGCTATTTTTACTTCGGTATTAGGAATTAAGCGACCTACGGTTCCAATCTTGAAACCATTATTTTCCTTTTCGTTAACAGAAATTACAGGAGAAGTTTCTGTTAGTCCATAACCTTCCATAACACCAATTCCTGCAGCATTGAATATTCTGGCTAGTCTTGGTTGTAATGCTGCACTACCAGATGCAATTAGTTTTAAATTACCTCCTAATGCTTCTTGCCATTTGCTGAAGATGAGTTTTCGGGCAACATCTAACTTTTTTTCATACCACCAACCATTGGCTCCGTATGGTTTGTACTCTAAACCAAGTTCTACAGCCCAAAAGAACAGTTTCTTTTTTATACCTGTCAAATCAGTACCCTTTGCGATGATCTTATCATAGACCTTTTCTAGTAGTCTAGGTACTGCTGTCATGACATGTGGTTGTATTTCTTTAAGATTATCACTAATGGTTTCTAGTGATTCTGCAAAATAGATGGTCACACCACGATATTGATATAAGTACATTAGCATGCGCTCATATATATGACAAACGGGTAAGAAACTTAATGCTTTTGTATCTCCATCTACAATAGGGAATCTAGTAGAACTATTGATGGCATCACTTACTATATTTTTATGACTAAGCATTACTCCTTTGGGTCTTCCTGTTGTTCCTGAGGTATAGATAAGAGTTGCTAAGTCATCTTCTTGTATAGACGCCATTATTTTTTCTACTTCCTCTTGATTACTATCGTCTTTACCAAGTTCGAGAACTTCATTCCAGCTTTTACAACCATCTATGTCATTAAAAGAGTATACTCCTTTTAATGAAGGTACATTGGCATTAATGTTTTTTACTTTTTGATATACTTCATCATCAGATACAAAACAGTATGTAGCTTCAGAATGATTTAATACATACTGGTAATCTTCTTGAGAAATTGTAGGGTAGATGGGTACATCTTGTGCGCCAATCTGAAGAACACCAATATCAGTGATGTTCCATTCAGTTCTATTGTTAGAGGATATGATCGCAATTTTATCGTTTGGTTGTACACCTAATCGTAATAAACCACGGCTAATTTGGTTTGCTTTTTCTACATATTCTTTGGTAGAGGTAGCCACCCATTTCCCATTATATTTGGTAACTAGAGCTTTGTCTAAATTGAATTTTTTTAGTTGATGATGTGGAAAATCAAATAGTCTGGTAATTGTCGTCATATGTTGTTTTAAAATATTTATAATAGCTCCTTATACTCCTGATATTATAAACTTCTGTTATATAAAAATAGTAATAAACCTTTTTACATACATTATTTTTTTAAAGAGTTTTTTTTTAAAAAAAACTATTATGCGTGCATAGTTTCGCAAATTATAAAAAATATGATAATACACAACTCCAAGATATAAAAAAACGAGCTTTAAACTGTTAATTCTGTAAAAAATAGTGAACATTTTGATGATGTTTGTGATAATAATACATACAATCAGTGTTTTGTAAGAAAAAAAATAAATGAAATTTATTATGAGTACAATGAAATTGTACTACTTTTTTAATTAGAAGTAATTATAGAATACTATACGGATGGTAATAATATGATCAAAGAATTTTTTATATAATAAAAACGAGCGAGAATATATCTCGCTCGTTTCATTTTTTAATAATCCAAATTTACTCACTAAGTGAGATTTTAATGCTCTGAGGCTAGCTCCCAAATTAAAGATTCGTTTCAAACGAATACTTCATCTTCGTGGGTTTAGCTCATGATAGTTTATTTAGAAGCTTTTTCTTCTAGCCATTTTCGGGCATTTACAAAAGCTTCTGCCCAAGGAGAGATTTGATCTTGTCTGTCTTGAGGGTAATGAGCCCAGTTCCATTGAAATATAGAACGCTCTATATGAGGCATCATTACTAGATGTCGTCCTGTTTTGTCAGTAAGCATTGCGGTATTATAATCAGAGCCATTTGGATTAGCAGGGTATTGGTCATATCCATATTTGGCAACGATATTGTATTGATTTTCATCAAGTGGAAGGTTAAACTTTCCTTCTCCATGAGAAATCCATACACCCAATGTGCTTCCTGAAAGCGTAGATAACATTATAGAATTGTTATCTTGAATGGTAACAGAGGTAAAGTTGCTCTCGTGTTTATGAGAGTCATTATGTATTAATTTACCATGTGTCTCGTGCTCTGGGTTGATTACTTCTAGTTCCATAAAAAGCTGACAACCGTTGCAGATACCTACAGAAAGAGTGTCTTCTCTTTTAAAGAAGTTGTGTAAGGCTGTATTGGCTTTTTCATTATATAAGAAAGCACCAGCCCATCCTTTGGCAGAACCAAGAACGTCACTATTAGAAAAACCTCCTACTGCTCCAATAAATTGAATGTCTTCTAATGTTTCCCTACCTGAAATCAAGTCTGTCATATGTACATCTTTTACATCAAACCCAGCTAGGTACATTGCATTAGCCATTTCACGCTCAGAATTACTCCCTTTTTCACGTATGATAGCTGCTTTTGGCCTTGGTGTTGATATGTCGATCACAGGGTTTTTTCCTGTAAAATGAGTAGGGAATGAATATTGTAGTGGTTGGTTTGGATAGTTCTTATATCGATCTTCTGCTAAATTATTTGCAGTTTGTTTTTGATCTAATAAGAATGATGTTTTGTACCATGTATTTCTTACTTCTTTTATATCAAGATTAAAAGAATCGTTATGATTTTTGATAGTCACTGTAGCTTGTTCTGTTACGGTTCCTATATTAAAAAATGAAATACCATTTTTAGAAAGTATAGTTTCTATATCTGAATTTGAAGCACTTTGAAAAACGATTCCAGAATTTTCTGAAAATAATAATTTTATAGAATCTATTTCTGAAATAGAGGTAAGGTCTAATGTTGCTCCTAGGTTTACATCAGCAAAACATAATTCGAGTAGTGTAGTAATCAAACCTCCCGAAGCTATATCATGACCAGCTACAATTTTACCTTCTCTAATTAGATTTTGAATGGTATTAAATGTTTTCTTAAAACAGGCAGGACTATTAATACTAGGAACCTCAGAGCCAATAGTGTTTTGGGTTTGTGCAAATGAAGAGCCTCCTAATTGATGTTGACCACCAGAAAGGTTGATATAGTAAATATCTCCTTTATTTTTTTGTAATACAGGCTCGATGACCTTAGTAATATCATTACAATTTGCAGCTGCAGATATAACTACAGTACCAGGAGCAATTACTTCTTCGTTTGGATATTTTTGTTTCATTGATAGCGAATCTTTTCCAGTTGGAACATTGATTCCTAGGTCAATAGAAAAATCTGATATTGCCTTTACTGCTTTATATAACCTAGCGTCTTCTCCTTCGTTTTTACAAGGCCACATCCAGTTGGCTGATAAAGAGATGGATTGTAGTCCATCTTTGAGTGGCGCCCAAATAATATTGGTTAATGCTTCTGCAATCGAATTTTTACTACCTGCTTCGGGGTCTATAAGACCAGAAATAGGGGAGTGCCCAATACTGGTTGCAATACCCTCTTTACCATTATAATCCAATGCCATTACCCCGCAATTGTTTAAGGGTAATTGTAAGGGTCCTGTACATTGTTGTTTTGCAACTTTTCCGCCAACACAACGATCTACTTTGTTGGTTAACCAGTCTTTACAAGAAACGGCTTCTAGTTGTAACACTTGATTTAGATAGTTGGCAAAATTATCTGTACTATATGAGATTTCTTTATAGGTGCGATCTATAGTTTTGTCGGTCATGATTGTTCTGGGAGAACTACCAAACATATCTTCTAATGCAAGATTCATAGGAGTGTCTCCTTTGGCCTTTGACTCAAAAGAAAAGCGATGATCACCAGTAACATCACCTACTTCATACATTGGCGAACGCTCACGTTCTGCAATACGTTGTAGGGTGTCTATATTTTTTTGTCCGATTACAAGTCCCATTCTTTCCTGAGACTCATTACCAATGATTTCTTTTGCAGATAGGGTAGGGTCACCTACAGGTAATGTGTCAAGATCAATTTTTCCTCCTGTTTCTTCTACAAGTTCAGAAAGACAGTTAAGATGTCCTCCTGCACCATGATCATGAATAGAAACAATTGTATTTTCTTCGCTTTCTACCATTCCGCGAATTGCATTGGCAGCACGTTTTTGCATTTCTGGGTTAGAGCGTTGTATGGCATTTAGTTCAATACCACTACTAAACTCTCCTGTATCTGCAGAAGATACTGCTGCCCCCCCCATACCGATTCTATAATTCTCTCCACCTAGGATTACAATTTTATCTCCTTTTTCTGGTGTAGCTTTGATTGCTTGCTCTGCTTTGCCATATCCGATACCACCTGCTTGCATGATTACTTTATCAAAACCAAGTTTACGAGTTCCTTCTTCATGTTCAAAAGTAAGTACAGATCCAGTGATTAATGGTTGGCCGAATTTATTACCAAAATCAGAAGCCCCATTAGATGCTTTTATCAAAATATCTACAGGGGTTTGGTATAGCCAATCTCTTTCTGTCATAGCTTTTTCCCAAGAACGATTATTTTCTAATCGAGAGTAAGAAGTCATATAAACAGCTGTTCCTGCAAGGGGTAAAGATCCTTTTCCTCCTGCTAGACGATCTCTGATTTCTCCTCCAGAACCTGTTGCAGCACCATTGAATGGTTCTACTGTTGTAGGGAAATTATGAGTTTCAGCTTTAAGAGAAATCACACTATTAAATTCAGTTTCTTGATAGAAATCTGGTTTGTCTGCTGTTTTTGGAGCAAACTGGGTTACTTTTGGGCCTTTTATAAAGGCTACATTATCTTTATATGCAGAAACAATATCATTAGGATGTATTTCTGATGTCTTTTTTATTAATTTAAAAAGAGAGGTAGGTTGTTCTTCTCCATCTATTACAAAAGTACCATTGAATATTTTATGGCGACAATGTTCTGAATTTACTTGAGAAAATCCAAAAACCTCTGAGTCAGTAAGTTTTCGACCTATTTTTTTACTTACATTCTCTAGATATTCAATCTCTTCATTATTAAGAGCTAAACCTTCTGCAGTATTATATGCAGCAATATCATCAATATCTATAATAGATTCTGGTAAAATATTGATAGTATAAATATCTTGATCTAATCGTTCATATTTTTGAGCAAGCATAGGGTCAAAGTCAGTAAAATCTTTTGATACTGCTTGAAACTCTTCGATCCTGATGATTCCTTCGACTCCCATATTTTGGGTGATTTCTACAGCATTGGTACTCCAAGGAGTAATCATTGCGGCACGCGGACCAACAAAAAAAGCGTCAATAGACGCCGCAGATAATTGGGGTTGGTCGCCAAATAACCAACTTAATTTTTTTACAGTTGATGAGGAGATTTCTTTGTTTACTTGAATTGCAAAGACTTTCTCTTTTGGGTTTCCGAAGAAATGGATCATGCTTCGATTATTTGATTTTTAGTAAGCCGCAAATTTACTATTTTATTACAAAAGTATGGTATAAAACAAAAAGAGAATCATGCTAGTTATTCACTGAATTTTGAACAATAATAAATAATACTGAAAGAGAATTACATAAAAAAACAACTTGGTTGCTCTATAATAGTCTTTTGAGTTGAGAGTTTTGATCGTTATAATAATGAGTAATAAATAATAACTCGCTGTGCATTTTGATATTAATACTAGTATAAAACTATTCTCGATATACTTCTTCTTAAGGAGAAACTATATTTAGAGTTCAAAAATATCAAAATGCACAACGGTTGGTGATACACTAAAAAGAGAGCTACTGTTTTGTGTCTGTTTGGATAAACGTATGAATAGTATCTAAGTCTGTTTTTTGCTTTAATTCGTTATCTAATTCTATAATGGCTTCTTTTTCTAATGCCTTAACTAGAAATTTAACTTTTTTAGATCCGTTATTTTCTGTATTGTAGTTTATTATCATTTTTTTATTTTCAGCAGAGAAACCTACGATTTGGTCGTATTTAATTAATTTTTTTGAGGCTATTATACCTAGTTTTATTTCTAGATATTGTGGGTAAAGCTTTATTATTTTTAAATTTTTGTTTAGGATTCCCATTGTTGTAAATAAGATACCTATCCCAAATAATGTTGCGTTACCAATTAAAAATAAGAAGATTACACCTATTATTAGGGCAGTTATCCCCATATAGAAATTTTGATTGGCTATTTTTTTACTTAAAAAGAATTCTTTTGTTGGTTCCATATTTAAAGTGTTTCTAAAAATTGATCTTCCTTTATTTTGTTTAGTATTTTTTTAGCTCCTATTGCCCCAATCAAACCGATAGGAACAAAAATGATGCTTCCGATTAGGAATAAAGTACTTCCTATTTTGGGTTTACCTAATAAAATAATAATAATTCCTATACTGTTGAGTATTAGAAAAGGAAGGGTTATCCAGAAGAAGATTAAGGCATCTTGATCGTTGGAACTTATTGTGAATAGGACAATTGATAGTTGAATGATTAACCATATAATCATCTGAGGGTTAATTAGTTTTGTTTTTGGTGTCATTGATAAAAATTGAAGTTTTGAGATTTTTGTTTGTGAACTCAAAATTCAATCATTATTATAGATTTAACCTCCCTGTTTTCAGTGAAAATATTGATTCTTAATAAGTGGTAAAAGGTGTTTTTTTAGTATTATGATTTTCTTTCTAATAATGCCATATAAAAACCATCATAACCAGATTGGTGAGCTAGCACCTTTTTGTCTTTGATCATCATGAAATCATTTCCTATCTCTTTAGAAAGGAAGTTTTTTACTTGATTTTGATTTTCAGAGGGTAGAATAGAGCAGGTAGCATACACTAGTTTTCCTCCTGGTTTTACCATCTTGGAATAACTTTCTAATATTTCTGCTTGGGTAGTTCTGATTTTATCTAAGAATTCAGGTTGTAATTTCCATTTGGCATCAGGATTTCTTCTTAAAACTCCTAGACCACTACATGGGGCGTCGATAAGTACTCGATCTGCTTTGCCGTATAGCTTTTTAATATCCTTTGTGCTCTCAATAACTCTAGTTTCAATATTATGGGCACCCCCTCTACGGGCTCTTCTTTTGAGCTCTTTGAGCTTATTGTCATAAATATCCATAGAAACTATTTGACCTTTATTTTGCATTAAGGCTGCTAGGTGTAGGCTTTTTCCTCCTGCACCTGCACAGGTGTCTATAATACGTTGTCCTGGTTGTGCATCTATAAAATTAGCAACCAATTGAGATGAAGCGTCTTGTACTTCGAACAACCCTTTTTTAAATGCTTCTGTACTAAATACATTGGCTCTTTCTATAAGACGAAGCGCATCTGGATATCCTTTGATGAATTCGGTATCAATATTTTCGTCTTCGAGTACGCTTCTTAATTTATCTCGTGATATTTTTAAGGTGTTTGCTCTAAGAATTACTGGTGCTTGCTCATTAAGTGCTGTAATTTCTTTGCTCCATTGCTTTCCTAATTCTTGTTCTCCTAATGTATCAATCCAATCAGGAATAGACTCTTTAAACTTTCTGATTTTACTTAATTCATCAAAACGTCCTTTGATACGTCTGGTAGGTGTGGGAGCAATCTGTTTCCAATCGGGTAAAGAAATACCTCTTAGTGTTGCCCAAACTGCAAAAATTCGCCATAAGTTTTCTCTAGAAAAAGGTTCTTTTACCTCGGCAATTTCTGCATATAAGCGTTTCCATCTAACAATTTCATAAACCGTTTCTGCAATAAAGCTACGATCTCGAGAACCCCATCTTTTATCTCGTTTTAATAATTTTTGCACAATTTTATCTGCATATGCTCCTTCATTAAATATTTCGTGCAATCCATCTATAACGGCAAAGACAAGATTTCTATGTAAACGCATTGTATTCTTTTTTAAGGTGTGCAAAGGTAGACCTTTGTTATCAAATACCATTATATTTGAAATATAATTATTGATTATGAAATTAATTCGTGTATTACCATTTGTTTTATTGTTTATAACATGTGTTACTATAGCTCAAAAAGAAATTGTTACACATGATTTTTCTACTGTAGAAATAGAAGTTGTCTTAAAGGATTCTTTAAGTATAAGAGCATTAGATGTTTTTAATGATTCATTGATTGGTTTTGGCTTTGATAGAGGGTATGGATTTATAAATATGGAAACTCAAAAAACGATTTTAAGAGAGTTTGAAATAAATGATACAACTAGAGCTAAAAAGAACTGGATTACAGAACAACGAGCTGTTGGGTTTACGGATGAGGCTTTTTTTAGCTTAGGAGTAGGATCTCCTGCAAGGTTGCGGAAAATAGATAGAATAAATAATAAGGAAAAAATCGTTTATATAGAGACTCATAAAAAAGTATTCTATGATGCGATAGCATTTTGGAATTCTAATGAAGGTATTGCAATGGGAGACCCTACAGAAGATTGTTTGTCTATTCTTATTACTAGAGATAAAGGAGAAAGCTGGAAAAAACTTTCTTGTGATGATTTGCCTAAAACTGTAGTAGGAGAGGCGGCTTTTGCAGCGAGCAATGGTAATATTGCAATTGTTGGTAATAAAACTTGGATCGTATCTGGAGGAACACAATCCAGAGTTTTTTATTCACCTGATAAAGGTACTACCTGGGAAGTCTTTGATACACCTCTTATTGATGGTAAAGAAACTACAGGGGTGTATTCTATTGATTTTTATGATGACTATAATGGGATTGTTTTTGGAGGGGATTATACAAAGCCAGCTCAAAATAAAGCGAATAAAGCAATTACCAAAAATGGTGGAAAAACGTGGCAGTTAGTTTCTGATGCTAGTGGGCCTGGATATAAAAGTTGTATTAGATATGTGCCAAATAGTGGTGGTAAAGAAATGATAGCTGTTGGTTTTACAGGAATCTCTTTTTCTAATGATTTTGGAAAGCATTGGAAAGAGATCAGTAAAGAAGGATTTTATATAGCACGTTTTTTAAATGATAGTACTGCTATAGCTGGAGGCAAAGGAAGAGTAGCAAAGTTAACATTTAAATAAAAAGAGGTTACTTTTTTTTATAAAACTCTCTATCAATGCTGTTTTTTTCTTCGTTCCTTTATTTTAGCCAGCATACGTTTATGAAAACTAGCTTGAGCTTCTATAAGCTTTAGAATTTTATTATTAGGTAACACCTTTTTAAGATCAGGGATTAATTTTTTGCGAGCTTGTGACTTCTGATCTTCTATTTCGAGAAAACTATTTATATAATCTCCAGCAATTTTATCACTTAGATTATTATTGTGATTAGCTTCTTTTATACTTTTTATTAATTTACGCTCTTTACGTCTTAATTTTCCTATAGTTTCTTCATGTGCATTGTATATAGGCCAGAAGAGTTGTGCTTCTTTACTGCTTAAATCTAGTTTTTCTGTTATATATGCAATTTTAAGAGCTTTAATTCTTTCTCTTGGTCCGTTTTGAGCAACAGCACAAATAGTAATAAAAATAAAGCAAAGAAGTAATCCTATTTTTTTCATGTATCTATATATTTTGATCATATATGATCCTTATTTATTCTACAAATATAATTTCGTCATCCAAATTTTCTTCAGAAAGGTATTCTAATAATGTATCATCAGTTATTAATTCATCTTCAAATACCTCGGTATAATTTATATCTTCTCCTAATAAAGAAGCTATTTCTGTATTAGTTAATTCAATGTTTTCTTCACTAAAATAAGTATGAACATCAGTAACTTTTATATCATCAAAATCAAATTCTGATTTTTTCTGTATTGATATAGTTAATATCAAAGTGATCATTGCTGCGATACCAGAAATATATAAGATATTTTTTCTGTGTACCAGAGAGATTATTTTTCCTTTAGATTTATTGGCACTTAATTTTTGTTGTATGCTACCTTCTAGAGTGGTAAAGTATTCTTTGGGTACTTTAAAACCTGTATCTTTTTTATCAGGTAGGGTAGGTGTGTTTTGATTATTGGTACTTGATACTTTTTCTGAGAGCTTATTTGTAAAACTCTCAAAATAGTTTTCTGGTACTTTAAAACCATTGTTAGTATGTAAATTATTTTTTTCCACTAATTATATGACTTTGTTTTTGAGAAAAGGTTTAATCACTTTTTAAGAATGCTTCAATTTTTTTTGTAGCATGATGATAAGATGCTTTTAAGGCACCTTCACTGGTTTCTAATATTTCTGATATTTCTTTATATTTTAGTTCTTGAAAATATTTCATATTAAATACCTGTTGTTGCTTTTGTGGTAAAGTTGCAATTGCCTTTTGTAATTTTAATTGCATTTGATCCCCATCATAATAAACATCTGCTTCAAGGTTTTGAATCAATTGGATACTTAGTTCTTCATTACTTATTTTATATTTTTTTGCACGTTGATTAAGAAACGTTATTGATTCGTTTGTTGCAATGCGATATAACCAGGAATATAGTTTACTATCACCTTTAAATTTTTTAATATTCTTATATACCTTAATAAATACATTTTGCAGTATATCATCAGTATCCTCATGATTTTTAACCATATTTCTTATGTGCCAATAGAGACGTTGTTGATATAGAGCAACAAGTTTTGCAAAATCAGCATTTATATCCTTTTTTGTTTGTAATGCAATAAGTAGATTTTTTTCTTCCTGAGTATCCAAAGGTACAATGGGTTTTATTTATAGCTTCATTAGCTTGTTTTGATGTTATTAAGACTAAAGTACATAAAAAAGGTTTAATGTGTATAGAGCATTTAATTACCAAATACTTATCTCTAAAGTGGATTTTTAATTTAGTTATTTGTAGGAATTTGTAGGAATAAATGTTAAAAATCAATGTTTTTGCTTATTTTAATAGATAAAAAGCTAGAAAAGTTTGGTGAAATGAAAATATAGAGTATCTTTACAGTGTAATAATGATTGAGTTCTTTCATTCTCCCCAAGATGAAAGATTTTTATAAAAGTGAGTTTTAATTTTAGAGTAAGCCCCTAAATTAAGATGATTTGTGTGAGGAGAAAGAGTGCGAGAGCACTCTTTTTTTGTTTGGTAATAAATATACTTCAAATTATAAATGTAGGTAAATACTTACGTATTTCAAATGTTTAAAATGTTTAAAAACATAATAATTAGATAAAAAGCATTTTTTGTTTGGTTTATTAATAATAAGTTGTATCTTTACAGTGTAATAATGAATGAGTTCTTTCATTTTTCCCAAGATGAAAGATTTTTATAAAAGTTGAGTTTTAATTTTAGAGTAAGCCCCTAAATTAAGATGATTTGTGTGAAGAAAAAGAGTGCGAGAGCACTCTTTTTTATTTTATATGATTCTTTGTTATAAATCAAAGAATCATTAAAAAGTAAGATAAAGACTACAAAATTAGTGTATTTTATGTATTTAAATAGATAAAATGTTAATTTTTAAGATAAAATACTATTTTTATTTGTGAGCCTTGTTTTTTTGATGTATATTTATCTCATAATAAGAAAGTTGATTCTTTCATTTCCCCCAAGATGAAAGATTTTTATAAGAGTGAGTTTTAATTTTAGAGTAAGCCCCTAAATTAAGATGATTTGTGTGAAGAGAAAGAGTGCGAGAGCACTCTTTTTTATTTTATATGATTATTTATTACAAATCAAAGAATTATTATAAAGTAGGATAAAGACTACAAAGTTAGTGTATTTTATATATTTAAATAGATAAAATGTTAATTTTTAAGATAAAATGATGTTTTTATTTGTGAGCCTTGTTTTTTTGATGTATATTTATCTTATAATAAGAAAGTTGATTCTTTCATTTCCCCCAAGATGAAAGATTTTTATAAGAGTGAGTTTTAATTTTAGAGTAAGCCCCTAAATTAAGATGATTTGTGTGAAGAGAAAGAGTGCGAGAGCACTCTTTTTTATTTTATATGATTATTTGTTACAAATCAAAGAATTATTATAAAGTAGGATAAAGACTACAGAGTTAGTGTGTTTTATATGTTTGAGTAGATAAAATGTTAATTTTTAAGATAAAATGCTGTTTTTATTTGTGAGCCTTGTTTTTTTGATGTATATTTATCTTATAATAAGAAAGTTGATTCTTTCATTTCCCCCAAGATGAGAGATTTTTATAAGAGTGAGTTTTAATTTTAGAGTAAGCCCCTAAATTAAGATGATTTGTGTGAAGAAAAAGAGTGCGAGAGCACTCTTTTTTCTTTTGTATATTATTGATTATTAGAGATTAAGTTATTCTAATGATTGCATGTTTACTAATTTTTCATAAACACCATGTTTAGAAATAAGCTCATTATGAGTTCCTTGCTCTACAATTTTACCTTTTTGCATTACAACGATTAAATCTGAATTTTGTATAGTAGATAACCTATGGGCAATTACAATACTTGTTCTATTTTTCATCATATTCTCTAATGCAGATTGAACCAGTCTTTCACTTTCTGTATCTAATGCAGAGGTAGCCTCATCCAAAATCATGATAGGAGGGTTTTTTAATACAGCTCTTGCGATAGATAGTCGTTGTTTTTGCCCACCACTTAGTTTATTACCACTATCACCTATATTCGTTTCAATGCCAGCGGGTAAATCTTTTACAAACTCCCAAGCATTTGCAATTTTTAGGGCATTAATAATTTCTTCATCAGATGCTTTTTGATCACCTACTAATAAATTGTTCTTAATAGTGTCATTAAATAGTATTGAGTCCTGAGTAACTAATCCCATTAAATTCCTTAATGAAGTTTTGGTAAGGTCTCTGATATCAACATCATCTATTTTAATACTACCTTTATTTACATCGTAAAAACGAGTTACTAGATTAGCAATTGTTGATTTACCACTCCCAGATTGCCCTACTAATGCAACAGAACTACCTTTTGGTACTTTTAAAGAAAAATCTTTTAAAACATACTCATCTTCATATTTAAAAGACATATTGTCTATCATGATTTCTGAGGTAAACTCTTTTTTCTCTTGTGCATTAGGTTTATCTTGTAAAGGAGATGTAGAGTTTAGTATTTCTAATACGCGCTCTGCAGCAGCGTTTCCTTTTTTTACACCATAACTAGCTTTTGATATTGCTTTTGCAGGTGTTAGAATATTATATGCAAGTCCCATGTAAGCAAAAAATTCAGCTGCTTTTAAAGTCCCTTCAATAAATACCATTTTACCACCAAACCATAATAAAATAGCAATTACACATATTCCTAAAAATTCACTAGTAGGTGATGCTAGATTTTGTCTGTTTAATAAAGAGTTAGAAAATTTAAAAAATCTATCTGTTGAATTTTCAAATTTGCTTCCAAAAATTTTTTCAGCATTAAACCCTTTTATAACCTTTAATCCCCCAAGGGTTTCCTCAACAATAGATAAAAATTGCCCTTGCTCTTTTTGAACTTTACCCGATTTTCTTTTTAGAGACTTACCAATTAATGAAATTAAAAAACCTGATATTGGTATAAAAACAAAAACAAAGATTGTCAATTTTAAGCTTATTCCAAACATCATTATGATAGTAAATAATATCATGAGAGGTTCTCTTACAATTAGTTCTAAAATAGAAAGAAAAGAGTGTTGTATTTCTAGTACATCAGATGTAACCCGTGCAATAACATCTCCTTTCCTTTTTTCAGAAAAATAGGATAAAGGCAGACTAATAGTTTTTTTATATAGCTCATTTCTAACATCCCTCAATACACCATTTCTTAAAAATGTAATAAAATACATAGCTAAGTAGTTAAACAAGTTTTTAAACAAAAACATTATGATTACTAATGTAACCATGGCTGTAAGAATATAAACTTCTCCTTCCTGTTCTGTTTTTAGGGTAATAAAGTAATTAGAATAATCCATCAAGTAATCTTTCAAATCAGTCAAATTACCTTTCCATAAAGGTTTAATAGTAACAGGATCTGTTTCTTTTAGTAAAACACTTAACATTGGTATTAAAGAAATAAAAGAAAGAGTTCCGAATAATGCATAAAAGACATTGCATATAATGTTTAAGAAACCATATATCTTATATGGTTTCGCAAAGCGAAGAATTTGTTTAAAATAGTTCATTAAAAATAGGCTGAACAGTTAATACTGCGAATTAGATTAATTTTAGGTCTTTTTTGATAGCATTAATTTTACTATCTAATTGTTGTTGTGTTATGTCAAAATTTGTAACTGAATCAAGAGATTCTTGTACACTGATATAGAATTTTATTTTTGGTTCAGTACCGCTGGGTCTTGCCGCAATTTTGCTTCCTGCTTCTGTGTAAAATATCAATACGTTTGATGTTGGTATTTCTATAGTAGTTTCGGTATTATCTAGTATATTTTTGGTAATACCTGTCTGATAATCTTCAATCAAAACCACTTTTTCGTTATTGATGTATTCTGGTGGATTATTTCTAAGGTCGATCATGGTTTGCTTAATTTCTGCGGCACCGTCAATTCCTTTCTTTACTAGAGAGACCAGGTTTTCTTTATAGAAACCATATTTTGTATATAATTCTAGTAACGTAGCGTAGAAGGAGCTACCAGTTGCTTTTGTTGCGGCTACTATCTCGCAAGCTAATAAAGTAGATGTGACTGCATCTTTATCTCTAACAAAATCGCCTACCATAAACCCAAAACTTTCTTCTCCACCTCCAATAAAATTTTTATCAGGATAGTCCTTGATTAATTTTGCAATCCATTTAAAACCTGTTAAAACTTCTTTGTATTCTACTCCATATGAAGAGGCCAGATTTTGCATCATTGGGGTTGATACAATAGTAGAAGCAACATATTCGTTACCAATGAAGTCTTGTTGTTTTTTATAGTTTTCCAAAAGAAACCATGTCATTACGATCATGGTTTGATTTCCATTTAATAACTGTAGTTCATTTTTATCATTTCTAATGGCAATCCCTAAACGATCACAATCAGGATCTGTACCAATTACAATATCTGCTTTAACATCTTCGGCAAGTTTCATAGCCATGGTCAAAGCCTCTGGCTCTTCTGGGTTTGGGGATGCTACTGTAGGGAAGTTACCATCTGGTTCTGCTTGCTCCTTTACAATATGTACATTTTTGTATCCAGCTTTTTTTAGAGTTTCTGGGACTGCAGTAATAGAAGTACCGTGCAAAGAAGTGAAAACAATTGTTGTATTGTCTTTTGCTTGTTGAGTAGCTACAAAGCTTCCGTTTTGTACACTTTGATTGATGAAAACAGTATCGATTTCATGATCGATTTTTTGTGTTAATTCTGTGTTGGCGGTAAATTGAATGTCAGAATACTTTAATGAATTTATCTCATTAATAATCTCACTATCTTGCGGAGGAACTAACTGTCCACCATCTTGCCAATAGACTTTATATCCATTATACTCTGGAGGGTTATGACTAGCAGTTAATACAATGCCGCAATGACAACCTAATTCTCTTACAGCAAAAGACAACTCAGGAGTTGGTCTTAAGCTTGAAAAGAGGTATACTTTGATTCCGTTAGCAGAAAATACATCAGCCACAATTTGTGCCAGTGTATCACTATTATTACGACAATCATAGGCAATTACCGCTTTTGGTTGTTCTTCAGGGAATTGTTTGATTAAATAATTACTTAATCCCTGTGTACTTTTTCCTAGCGTATATTTATTAATTCTGTTGGTGCCTACTCCCATAACGCCACGCATTCCTCCTGTACCAAATTCTAGATCTTTATAAAAACTTTCTTTTAACTCTTCATGATTATTATTTTGGAGATTTTGGATTTCTTGTTGAGTAGCGGTATCAAAAAAAGGAGTTAACCATTCTTGAACTCTTGTGTTTATAACAGATTCTGTGATTTGCATGGCTGGTAATTTTATGACAAAAATACTATTTAATTTGTTTAAAAAGTTTTGAAAAATAGGTAAACAATACTTAACTACATATCATAGATGATAATACTTATTATATATAGTAAATTTTTACCTGAATTTATAAAAAAGAAAAAGAATCAAAGAGGTTATATGCTACAAAAATAGATTTTATTTTTGTAGATGCATGATTATATTGTTATTACAAATGTATTTTTTCTGCGATGTTATATCTTTCTTTACTTCTTTTAGCGGTTAAAATAATTTCACCTAAAAATCCTGCTAGAAAAAACTGAGTCCCTAGCATCATTGATGTTAATGCAATATAAAACTCAGGACGTTGCGCAATTAGCCTCCCTTTTGTTTCTATAAAGAGTTTGTCTATTCCTAAGTATAGAGAGAGACAGAATCCGATTATAAAAAGTAGGGTACCAATAAGTCCAAAAAAGTGCATTGGTCTTTTTGCAAATCTAGACATAAACCAGATGGTTACCAGATCAAGAAATCCATTTACAAAACGACTCATTCCAAATTTAGTTTTTCCGTATTTTCTGGCTTGGTGTAGGACTACTTTTTCTCCAATTTTGGAAAAACCTGCATTTTTGGCTAGTACAGGAATATATCGATGCATCTCACCATGAACATCTATATTTTTTACAACCACATTTTTATATGCTTTTAATCCACAGTTGAAATCATTTAATTTTACTCCAGAGGTTTTTCTTGCTGCCGCGTTAAATAATTTTGAAGGTAAATTTTTAGCAATAACAGAGTCGTACCGTTTCTTTTTCCATCCAGAAACTAGATCATAACCTTCTTTCATGATAAGGTTATATAGCTCTGGTATTTCTTCGGGATTATCCTGTAAATCTGCATCCATCGTGATGATTACTTCTGCGTGTGCAGCTTCAAAACCCGCATGTAATGCTTGTGATTTCCCATAGTTTTTGAGAAAACGAATCCCTTTTACTTGATCATCTTTTTGTGACAATTGTTGTATGGTATCCCATGAATCATCTTTACTACCATCATCAATAAAGATAATTTCATAAGAAAAAGAATTGGATTGCATAACTTTTGCAATCCAATCATATAATTCATTTAGAGATTCCTGCTCATTAAGCAGTGGTATGACTACAGATATATTCATATATTAATGTAACTCTTGTTTTTTTTGCATGATGAGACCACCAATCAAAGAAATAATAAAACCAAAGAATAGATTTCCTATTAATGCGATTGCGGCAATCATGTATGGAGTTGTGAATTTTTTTGCAATATCCAAAGTTTGATTTAGTTGTTCTTTAGACATGTCAGGATATTGCTCAATTGTTTGCGCTCTTTGTAACTCGTTAATTTGACTTATAATGTCTGGTTCTACTAAAATCATTAAAGTAAGAATCCACAAGACATATATAATACCACCGATTAGAGCAATACCAATACCAACTTTTAATGCTTCAGTTAGATTAAGAAAACCAGCATTTACAGTTTTGTATGCTTTTATTCCATATATAATAACCCCAATTAAGATAGCTATACCAATAACATTATGTATCCAGTTTGGTTCAGTGTAACCATCCATTATGTATATGAGAACTCCTAATGTAGTAGATAAGATTCCAAGAATAATCCCATAGTTTATCATCATCTTTTTTGCAGGTGCTTTATCATTTTCCATATGTGTAATTAATTTAGTTTTAGATATAAACTATGAGTAGACAAATATAGTAAAATGTTACATGTATGTTTAAAAAAGTTATAGGGGTAGTGGAGATAATTTTTACATAATATTTTAACTAAAATAAGAATTGTAAATTTATGGAGAAGTCATTTTAAAAAACTATAAAAATTAAAGGAATTAGCCTTTTATTAGCTCTGAAATGAAATAGAATGTATACTTGTTTTTTTATATCAGATAAACATAGTATTTTTATCTCTGAAATAAAATCCTGTTTTCTTTATCGAAAATTGTTTTGGATTTTAAAAAATAGTTGTAAATTTGCACCTCGAAAAAAGAAAAGAATAATAAAAATGAGAAAAGATATTCACCCAGAAAATTATAGATTAGTAGCTTTTAAAGATATGTCTAATGAGGAAGTTTTTATAACTAAATCTACAGCAAATACTAAAGAAACATTAGAAGTTGATGGTGTAGAGTATCCTTTGATAAAACTTGAAATATCAAGAACTTCTCATCCGTTTTATACTGGTAAATCAAAACTTATCGATACAGCAGGACGTATTGACAAGTTCAAGAACAAATATGCTAAATTCAAAAAGTAATTTAAGCAATCATATTTATACTAAAGCCCTTCCTAATTAGGAAGGGCTTTTTGTTTTTATAATGATAATGTATTTCATGTTTAAAAAAATGTTGTTTGTCGATTATTATATGTTATTTAGCGCTTTTTAATAACATTTTGTATAAAGGTATTTTTTGTACCTTTCGTTATTGTATAAATAGATATAAAACCACAGATAATTAATACAAATGAATTATATTCTTTTTGATGGGGCTTCACGTAATGCTTTACTACCATTTACATATACTAGGCCTGTTGCAGAAATAAGGGTTGGAATATTAACCATTCGTGAAAAATGGGAAAAATATTTAGGATATACTACTTCTACTGTAACTGAGGATTACCTCAGTGAAAAATTTCCTATGGTAGAGTTAGAAGATAATATAATGATTAATGCTTCTTATCTTCCCTCCGAATCTCTTGTGGATGTAATAAAGAACCTTGAGGTTGATCAGGCTATTTTTTATAATGATGAGCCTATTGCATTTTATATAAAAGAAGGGCAGGAGGTTGATTTTGAAAAGTATGAATTGATTGAGTGTGATTTTGATGTTCTGGCAATTCAACAGACATGGGATATTTTTTCTAAGAATGAACAAGCAATCCAGCAAGATTTTAAATTGCTTACGTTTGGTAGAGAGAGCCAGCCTATTCCTGTAAGTAATAATGTAATCAAACCAGAAAATATTTTTATTGAGGAAGGAGCTGTTTTAGAATATACTACATTGAATGCTACTAAAGGCCCGATTTATATAGGAAAGGATACAGAAATAATGGAGGGGAGTCTTATAAGAGGTCCTTTTGCTCTTTGTGATAATTCTGTGATAAAAATGGGAGCAAAAATTTATGGAGCAACGACTATTGGACCATATTCAAAGGCTGGAGGAGAAATTAATAATTCTATATTATTTGGGTGCTCTAATAAAGGGCATGAAGGGTATTTAGGTAATAGTGTGCTAGGAGAATGGTGTAATATTGGTGCTGATACCAATGTTTCTAATCTTAAAAATAATTATGCGCCTGTACGGCTTTGGAGCTATGAAACAGAAGGTTTTGCAAAAACAGGCTTACGATTTTGTGGATTGATGATGGGGGATCATTCTAAGTGTGGTATCAATACTATGTTTAATACAGGTACGGTGGTTGGAGTAAGTGCCAATATTTTTGGAACAGGCTTTCCTCGTAATTTTATTCCAAGTTATAGTTGGGGAGGAGGTAATGGTTTTTCAACCTATATTACTAAAAAAGCATTTGAAGTTGCCGAGGTGGTAATGTCACGAAGAAATATAGAATTCACAAAACAAGATAAAGATATCTTAGAACATATTTTTGAAGAAACAAAACCATGGCGCAAAGGATATGAGTCATAAAAAAAGCACCTTTTAATTTTAAAAGGTGCTTTTTTTTATAGTGGTATTTATATATTATTTTGAAAGAAAAAACTCTATGTTATAAGTAATGTTTTCTTCATACGAAAATTTGATTACCATAGAAGATCCATCAATAACGGTGCTGCCATCAAAGCTAACATCACCATCTTCTGAGATGCCTTTGTGAATTTCTTGATTGTAAAATTCGGTATATTCAAATTCTACTAGCGTCATTCTTTTTTCTTCTTCATCATAAGCCCATTGCCCTTTAGAGATATAATATTCGTCTTCTTCAGGGTAAAAAGTGGCTTCACAAGTTTCTGTACTTGCAGTGTAATTAAAATCTATATTAGTGTCATCACTTCTATACTCATAAGTGCCATCACTATTTATGGTAAGTTTAAAAGCATCTAGGGCATAACAATGGGCATCATCTATAGTTAATTCTTGGTTGTTATTACAGGTTATAGTTGTTGCTTCACAACGACCTCCTTCGCCAGGTAAAATGGTTTTTCCATTTTCAATTTGCTTAGTGTAGTTCCATGTTCCTACTAGAGCAGAGTTTCCTCCCCATGCTTCTACTTCTACACATACTTCTACAGGTTCGCTTATATTGCCATTATTGTCATAAATACATAGTAAATAACAAAATTTACCAGGAGGAATAGCATTTCCAAAATCTACTTCAATTTCTATATTATTGTCTACTTTACTTTGTTTAGAAAAGATGTTGGCACTCTTTTTAGGAGTACTGCGAAGAGCTGTGCTTTTTGGAACATCAAAATAATCAGAAGCCATGGTTCCGTCATTTGATTTGATCAAAAGATATGCTCCTGCATAATTTTGTGGAGCACTAAAAGAAATGTCAAATCCACTGTTTAAGAAACCTGATTGAGTGGTTTCGCTCATAGAAAAAGGAATATCTCCGTTTGGTGTTGGGGCAGCTCCTGTAATTCTGGTTGCTCCTTCAATAGAGATGTCTTTAGATACGGTATTTGCATTTAGAGCTGTTTCTTCTACAGGATTTGGATCAACATTATTTTGTGTGTCACTTTGATTATCGTCATCACTACTACATGAGATTGCTCCAAAGAGAAGACAGGAAAGAAAAAATAAATTAATTTTTTTCATACGATTTTTCGTTAATTGATTGTGTTAATAATTTGATTAAAAGGTTGCTAATGTAAGAAAATAATCGATTAAAGTCAAATAATAAGGATTAACTGTAGGTGTTGTGATTTTTTTACATTTATTTTAACTTTTCTTTCCAAACTTTTTTCAATACTAAAAAGTTTTGAGGGTTATTAGTGAGTCCTTTTACATTTTTTTGAGTGAATCGTACTACTTGATCATAATATAAAGGTACAATAGGAGCATGTGCAATGATGATAGAATCCATCTTTGCATATTGTTTTTCTCTAATTTTAGTATCGGTTATCAAAAAACTTTCCTCGTATAATTGATCAAAAGTTTCATTTTTGAAGTGGGTATAATTAGGACCGTTGGGGGTGAAGTTTTTACTGTAATACGGGGATAAGAAATTCTCCGCATCTGGGTAATCTGCAATCCAGCTAGCTCGAAATATCTCTAGCTCACCTTTCCATTTTTTTTGGCGTATTGTAGAAGAAGGCATAACATCAACTATGATCTGCAGTCCAACTTTTTCTAGTTCACGTTGAATAAATTCACAAATACTTTGATAATTGGCATCTGTTGCAATTCGTATGCTAGGAGTGTTGTTTCCTGTTTGTTTTTTATAAGCATCTATAAGCTTACGGGCTTTTTCGGGATCATATTCATATCCAGGAGTACTATTAAAACCAGGAATTCCTTTTGGTATAAAACCATGTGTTGCAGGGGTACCTATCCCGTTTTTGAGATATGTGATCATTTTTTTTCTATCAAACCCATGATTAATAGCTTTTCTCAAGAGCACTGATTGTATTTCCTGTTTGTCTGTATCTAGATAGAAGCCTAGGTATTCAGAGTTTAGGTAAGAGCCTTTGCTAATGTTGATTTTGTCTTTGTAGTTTTCTCGTAATTTACCACTAGGGGTTAATAATTCATCTTTGTATGAGGTATCTAGACTGTTGAGTAGGTCGATATTTCCTTTTGCAAATTGTAAGAATTCACTTTGTTTATCTGGTAAAAAGGTGACCGCTACGGCTTCGAGATAGGGTAATTGTTTGCCTTGGTCATCTTTTTCATAATACAACTCATTTTTGCGTAATACAAGTTTAATGTTTTCTTCCCATAATTTGAACTTAAAAGGTCCTGTGCCAATAGGATTGGCTCTGAATTCGTTTCCGTAAAATGTTACAATTTCTTTTGGAACAACAGAGCAGTATCGCATGCTCATTAAGCCTAAAAATGCTGGAAATGGTTTTTTTAATTTAATCTCAAAAATAGTATCATTTATTGCTTTGTAAGAATCTAAGGATTTTAGCACCCAATTACCTGGAGATGCTAGCTTAGGATCGATAAGTCTGTTGAAGCTATATACAAAATCCTCTGCAGTAACAAAACGGGTACTGTCTTTAGTGTTAAACAATTTGTGCTTATGAAATCGTATATCATTGCGAAGGATAAAGGTGTATCGTAGGGCATCATCAGATATTTCCCATCTTTTTGCGATGTCAGGTTTGATATGTAAAGAGTCGTCTAATTGTACAAGACTATTAAATAGCTGGTTGGTAGACCAGATATTGGGAACATCTCTTGCAAATGCAGGGTCTAGAGAACTTACGTTTTCATACTGATTGTACCTGAATACCAAATGATCTTTATTCTTTTGGTTAGAATGGCTACAAGATAGCAGAGTGGTAAAAATATAAAAGACTGTAAGATAACGAATTGCAGAAAAATGACAGATTATTTTCAATTTTAATAAACGAATTATTGTTGGTATATTTGCACTCTGAAAATTTATTCCAGAGAGACTCAATGTTTTTGAGTTTTGGTATGGGTAAATATAATGAGATTTCTGCCTTTGCGGAAATGACACTTATTTTTTATGAGAAAAAAAGTTGCTTTTTATACACTTGGATGTAAATTGAATTTTTCTGAAACCTCTACGATAGCAAGAAACTTTAATGATGAAGGTTTTGACCGTGTAGATTTTTCTGAAAATGCAGATATATATGTTATCAATACTTGTTCTGTTACTGAAAATGCAGATAAAAGGTTTAAGACAATAGTAAAACAAGCGCAAAAAACAAACCCTGATGCCTTTGTGGCAGCGGTAGGGTGTTATGCGCAATTAAAACCTGAAGAATTGGTTTCTGTAGATGGAGTAGACTTGGTGTTGGGAGCTACAGAAAAATTTAAAATTACAGATTACATTCATGATCTTTCTAAAAATGAATTTGGAGAGGTGCATTCTTGTGAAATAGAAGAGGCAGATTTTTATGTAGGAAGTTACTCTATAGGGGATCGTACTAGGGCATTTTTGAAAGTGCAAGATGGCTGTGATTATAAATGTACATATTGTACCATTCCTTTGGCTAGAGGGATTTCTCGAAGCGATACATTGCAAAATGTATTGAAAAACGCAAAAGAAATTTCAGAAAAAGGGATTAAAGAAATTGTGCTTACAGGTGTGAATATCGGAGATTATGGTAAAGGAGAGTTTGGTAATAAGAAACATGAGCATACCTTTTTTGAGCTTGTGCAGGCACTAGATGCAGTAGAAGGAATTGAAAGGCTAAGAATCTCATCTATAGAACCAAATTTACTTAAAAAAGAGACTATTGATTATGTCTCAGGTTCTAGAGCTTTTGTTCCTCATTTTCATATCCCATTACAGTCTGGAAGTGATTTTATTTTGAAAAAAATGCGTCGTAGATATCTTACCAATTTGTATGTGGATAGGGTGAAAAAAATAAAAGATGTGATGCCTCATGCTTGTATCGGTGTTGATGTTATTGTAGGGTTTCCTGGTGAGACAGATGACCATTTTTTGGATACATATAATTTCTTATCACAATTGGATATATCTTATTTACATGTGTTTACTTATTCTGAGAGAGATAATACGGTTGCTGCTAGCTTGGATGGGGTTGTATCTATGGGGGCTAGAAAAAAGAGGAGTAAAATGTTGAGAGGATTATCTGTAAAGAAAAGAAGGGCATTTTATGAAAGCCAGCTTGGTAGTGAAAGGACAGTACTTTTTGAATCAGAAAATAAAGAAGGGTATATTCATGGGTTTACAGAAAATTATGTAAAAGTAAAAATGCCGTGGAATCCATTATACATAAATACATTAAACAGAGTGAGGTTAACTACCATAGATGATGATGGTATTGTGAGATTTGATTTAATTGTAGAAAAATTAGCGGTGTAAACACTATAACTATATTATAATAAAAAAATCTGCTGTGAGGCAGATTTTTTTATTATAGAAAAGCATTGTCTATATGTTTATTCCTACAGGAAGTAGATCTTTGTATCGTCTTCTGTTTTTTCTCATAAATTTAGCGATAATAGGACAAGTAGGAACTAATCGTATGTTACGTTCTTTAATTACATTAAATACAGCAACAATAAAATCTTGTTCGAGCCCTTTTTCAAGTTGTTCTTCACCTATTACAAGTTTAGTAAGAAAAATTTTTCTTTCCTGTAGCGCATATTCGATCTTTGCTTTCTGACCGTCAATTGTAGTTTCGAATTGTCTTAGAAATTCATTATCTGTAATTTCTAATTCAACAGCACTCATGTTCTCCATATGTTTTAAATTATGAGGTATTTAATCAAATATATAAGGGGTAAACCTTACATGCAATAACAATCCTAGGAAGGTACGCTCTCTAAGAGGTGTATTCTAGAGATAGTTGTCATTAACTTAAAAATAAGAGTTGACATTACCTTGTTCAACTAAGAATTGCTAGTTCTAAAAAATTCCCTTTTTGCAAAAAATTAACTCAATATTTCCTTTTATCTGATAAAGGAATACTATAATTTTGAGACGCAAAGATAAGGAAATAAGATTTTTTAATTTAATATGTACTGTTAAAATACCTATGTCGCAGGAAGTTAACTATATTTATTTTGTTCCAGGAATGGCAGCTGATGTTTCTATATTTGAATTCATCAAGCTTCCTGAGGATAAATTTGTAGCCAAAACCTTACCTTGGAAAATCCCTGATAAGAGAGAGTCTGTAGAGGATTATGCAAGGCGAATGTGTGAAGAAATTGAGCACAAAAACTGTATTTTGGTAGGAGTTTCTTTTGGTGGAGTAATTGTGCAAGAAATGAGTAAATTTCTTACTCCCAAAAAAATCATAATCATATCAAGTGTAAAAAACAAATATGAATTACCAGCAAGAATTAGATTTGCTAGAAAAACCAAAGCTTATAAATTGCTTCCTACGTCGCTAATCTCTAATATTAAAAATTGGGAGAGATTGGCTGTTGGTAACTTTGCAAAAAAAAGAGCCGCAATGTATCAGAAATATTTATCAATAAATGATAAAGTGTATTTAGATTGGGCAATAGAAAAGATGGTATGTTGGGATCAAGAAAAAACGCTAGATAAGTTGGTTCATATTCATGGGGATAAAGATATTGTTTTTCCTATTTCAAATATTAAAAACTGTATAATAGTAGATCAGGGAACTCACGTTATGATTGTGAACAGGGCTAGATGGTTTAATAAAAATTTACCTCAAATTATAGAGGATAACTTGTATTAGTCTAACTTTTTACGTTATATTGTACTATTAGTATTATTCCCCAATAAAATCAAAGTCTACTTTAAGCTATGAAAATGATAAAAAAAATGTTAGCCCTTTTGGGAGTTGTGTTTACCTTTGGAATACTGGTTAATGCTGCTCAAGATGAACCTCAAAAACCTTTGACTCAGGAAGTTCTAGAAACTAAATTGATCAATGATTATAATGTCTATGCGATAGCAATGCCAGATAATATAAATTTTTCAGGTGAATTAGTTCCAATAGAAAACCCTGATATTCGAGAAAGGATGG
This sequence comes from Aquimarina sp. I32.4, assembly GCF_002924285.1. Classification (NCBI taxonomy): domain Bacteria; kingdom Pseudomonadati; phylum Bacteroidota; class Flavobacteriia; order Flavobacteriales; family Flavobacteriaceae; genus Aquimarina; species Aquimarina sp. I32.4. The sequence continues at coordinate 53,571 of NZ_PGUB01000010.1, forward strand.
ATAGAGAGTTGCTGGTAAATACATATTGGCAGTCTAATGGGCTACTCCTTTTTAAAAGAGCAAATAAGTTTTTTCCTATTATAGAACCAATTCTTAAAGAAGAGGGAGTACCTGATGATTTTAAATATCTAGCTGTTATAGAAAGTAGTTTGACTCAAGCAGTATCTCCTGCAAGAGCAACTGGTTTTTGGCAAATTCTAAAAGGTACAGCACAAGAATTTGGGTTAGAAGTTAATAAAAATGTAGATGAACGATATCATATTGAAAAATCTACTAGAGTTGCGTGTAAATATTTGAAAAAAGCAAAAAAACGTTTTGGAACGTGGACATTGGCTGCTGCTGCGTACAATGCTGGTAGTGCAGGGATTAATAGAAGGTTGCAAAAACAAAATGCTGCTTCGTACTATGATCTCCTTTTAGGAGAAGAAACAGGAAGATATGTGTTTAGAATTGCAGCAGTAAAAGAGATTCTGAGTAACGCAAAGAAGTATGGTTTCAACTTCAGTACAGAAGATTTGTATGAGCATATACCTACTTTTAATGTACTGGTTGATGAGCCGATTACTGATTTTACTAAGTTTGCGACGCAGTATAATATAAATTATAAAATTTTAAAACTTCATAATCCTTGGCTTAGAGAAGCACACTTAAATAATGCTACAGGAAAAGAGTACCTCATAAAAATACCAAGAGAAGGTTATTATACATATGGTGTAGGCCAGTAGTAGTGCTAAAACATAATTTTTTTAACTCAATTTGATAATCTATTTCATTTAGATTGTAGTAATTGGCAAAAAAATAGTTTGTGTGGGGTAGTATTGCGTATTGGATTTTTTGGAGTAATGACTCCTATAAGAAAGTAATAATTCTAAAAACATACATGAATACTTCGATATTAATTTCACTGGTTTTAATAGGTTTATTAGCTGGTTTTTTTAGCGGTGCATTAGGGATAGGAGGAAGCGTAATAATGATACCTCTATTGATATTATTGGTCAATTTCTCTCAGCATCAAGCACAAGGAACAAGTCTGGCAGTGTTGGCAGTGCCAGTAACATTATTGGCTGCTTATAATTATTATCAAGAAGGATATGTAAACTGGAGATATGCTGTTGTTATTGCAATAACATTTATTGTAGGAGGATATTTGGGAAGTAAGCTGGCTATCTCGATAAATCAAGCACTTCTCAAAAAAATATTTGGAGGAGTGCTCATTGTAGTCGCGCTAAAGATGATTTTAGGTAAATAGAAGATAAATTCTAATTATCTTTTTGATTCAAAGAATCGCGCTCACGTCTATATTTTTCATACTCTTCATCAATATTTCTTTCGTCATCCGTACGTAAATCAGAATTCTCCTTTGTGTTTTCTTCTTCTCCTTCTTTAGTTTCTGCGTTCAAATCTAAGTCAGATATTAGCAAGGAAACTCCTTTTGATAGTGAGTTGAAATGTATGTTGTAGGAATTACTTAAGGATTCGCTAGAATGATGTGTCACAATTTTTCTAATATCAAGTAATTTTTTTTCATTATCCATAAAATACATCATAGGAAACCCTAGTGCATGTTTTAGTTTGTTTATGATATATGAATCTTGATTCGTTTTTTCATCTATATGTACCAATTGTATATTACTATCGTACTCTTTAGATTTTTCTTTTAATTTTTCTTTATTATCCCAGAATAAAACTACAAAATCTATTTGATCATGAAACCTGTCAGCCAGATCATTTAATGCAGGAATCTCTCCAACTCCAGGAACGCACCAAGAAGCATAAGTGATAAGGAACATGGGTTTTTCATAATCTTCTAATAGGATAGGATCTCCTTTTAGCGGATAAACGCTAAAGTTGTCCATGTATGTACCACTTAGGTGGTTATTTACTAATGAGTCAAATAAAAACTCTGCTCGTTCTAAATCCTGGTCTTGGTATGCAGCGTCTATTCTTTGATTATATTTTACGATATGAGCAGAAATAGCTACAGAGAAGGGGACCCTTCTTTCTTCTTGAGCAAAAGAATTACAAAAGTGTAAAAAGAGTATCCCTAGTACTAGTATTTTTTTCATTCCAAAATAGATTACGGCATCTAATGTAAGATAATGCTATTAAAAAAAACATTTTTTATAGGCGAAAAATATGTATTTCCTTTATTTAAAAACGTTTTTAATAAAAAATCAAACTATGATTATAAACGTAGTTTTCTATGTAATTAGTATGCTTAGATTTTTTTCATTTGCTGTTTTATCATATTAATTTGATCTTTCAGCATATTGTGTTTATCTAATTTCTTTGCTTCAGTAAGTAGTATTTGTGCTTCTCTTTTACGACGTTTAGTCATTGCGATACCAGCAAGATTTAGTTTGGCAACAGCGAGATCTTGATTCATAGATAACCCAAGCTTGATTGCTTTTTTTAAGTATTTTTCAGCTTTTGTGATATTTGTTTGGGATAACATAATACCTAGGAGGTAGTTATAATATCCTTGTTGTTTCACAATAAGAGAGCTTTCAGGGTCTTTGATTCTATCCAACCATTTTTTCGCTCCTTCAAAATCTTGTTTACGCAATCTAAGAAAGGCAAGTAGAATTAATTCATTTTTAAAATATAAAAAAACAAAAATTGCAGCCAGCAAAATAAGCATGATTCCATTTCCTATATATCCTTCTATTGTTTGCCATACAGCAACCCCTATAATAATCGCTGCAATTACTAATTTTATATTTTTATTGTACATTGAAAAAGTTTGTTTTTTTTTGAGTATCGGCAAAGGTAATAAAAACAAATAAAAATAATTTGATATTTACGTTTGTGAAAGTAAAAACTCTTTGTATATTTGCCCGCAGTTTTGAGGAGAAATACTTCAGAAATATTAAATTAGATATCCAAAGAAGATTATAAAGATAGATAGCAATGAAAAGAACGTTTCAACCATCGAAAAGAAAGAGAAAAAACAAACACGGTTTCAGAGAGCGTATGGCTTCTGCAAATGGTAGAAAAGTGTTAGCTCGTAGAAGAGCAAAAGGAAGAAAGAAGCTATCTGTTTCATCAGAATTAAGACATAAGCACTAATGGTAATGTGCATTAAAATAATTAAGGTGTTACTTTAACGGTAACGCCTTTTTTTATATCTAATACATAATTTAAAGTAAAAGACAACACTGTAATTACATGCCTAAAAACGAAAAACTAAAGAGTATACTTATTATTGGGTCAGGACCAATTATAATTGGACAAGCTTGTGAGTTTGATTATTCAGGTACTCAAGCATTACGTTCTTTGAGAGAAGATGGGATAGAGACGATTCTTATAAATTCGAATCCAGCGACTATTATGACTGATCCCTCAATGGCTGATCATGTATATCTTAAGCCGTTGAATACAAAATCAATAATCCAAATCCTAAAAGAGCACCCTCAAATAGATGCGGTATTACCAACTATGGGAGGGCAAACAGCACTTAACCTTTGCATTGAGGCAGATGAAAAAGGTATTTGGAAAGATTTTGATGTAGAGATCATTGGTGTTGATATTGATGCAATTAATATCACAGAAGATAGAGAACAGTTTAGAGAGTTAATGCTCAAAATTGGGATTCCGATGGCACCACAGGCTACGGCAAACTCATATCTAAAGGGAAAAGAGATCGCTCAGGAATACGGATTTCCATTAGTGATTAGAGCATCTTATACACTTGGAGGAGCAGGAGCATCGATTGTATATAAAGAAGAAGATTTTGATGAGTTGCTAACGCGTGGGTTGGAGATTTCGCCGATTCATGAAGTAATGATTGATAAGGCACTGATCGGATGGAAAGAATATGAATTAGAACTGTTAAGAGATAATAATGATAATGTTGTTATTATTTGTACTATAGAGAATATGGATCCAATGGGAATTCATACAGGAGACTCTATAACAGTTGCTCCAGCAATGACTTTGAGTGATAAAACTTTTCAACGTATGCGTGATATGGCAATCCATATGATGCGTAGCATTGGAGATTTTGCAGGAGGATGTAATGTGCAATTTGCAGTAAGTCCTGATGAAAATGAAGATATCATAGCTATAGAGATTAATCCAAGAGTTTCTCGATCTTCTGCATTAGCATCAAAAGCAACTGGATATCCAATTGCCAAAATAGCAGCAAAATTAGCTATAGGGTATAATCTAGATGAATTAGATAATCAAATCACAAAATCTACATCTGCATTATTTGAGCCTACATTAGACTATGTTATAGTAAAGATACCGCGGTGGAATTTTGATAAATTTGAAGGGTCTGACCGCACTTTGGGTCTACAGATGAAATCAGTAGGAGAAGTAATGGCAATTGGGAGATCGTTTCAAGAAGCATTGCACAAAGCAACCCAATCTCTAGAAATCAAAAGAAATGGACTTGGTGCTGATGGAAAAGGGTATAAAGATTATGATCAGATTATAGACAAACTTACATATGCTAGCTGGGATCGTGTTTTTGTTATCTATGACGCTATACAAATGGGAATACCATTAAGTAGAATACATGAGATTACAAAAATAGATATGTGGTTTCTTAAACAATATGAGGAATTATACAATCTAGAAAAAGAAATATCAACTCATACGATACAAACACTTACCAAAGAATTGATACTAGAAGCAAAACAAAAAGGTTTTGCTGATAGACAAATAGCACATATGGTAGGATGTTATGAGAGTGAAGTATATGGGAAGAGAGATGAGTTAGGAATAAAAAGAGTATACAAACTTGTAGATACTTGTGCTGCAGAATTTAAAGCACAAACACCATATTTCTATTCTACTTTTGAAGCAGAGATAGAGACACCAGAAGGAGAAACTTATGTTGTAAATGAGAGTAAAGTAACCGATAAGAAGAAGATCGTTATTTTAGGATCAGGGCCTAATAGAATCGGGCAAGGAATTGAGTTTGATTACTGTTGTGTACATGGAGTGTTGGCAGCCGCAGAGTGTGGATATGAAACGATCATGATTAACTGTAACCCAGAAACAGTATCTACTGATTTTGATATTGCAGATAAATTATACTTTGAACCTGTTTTTTGGGAACATATCTACGATATTATCAGACATGAAAAACCAGAAGGTGTAATCGTTCAGCTTGGTGGTCAGACGGCATTAAAACTTGCAGAAAAATTAGACCGTTATGGTATTAAAATTATTGGAACAAGCTATCAGTCATTAGACCTTGCTGAAGATAGAGGACATTTCTCTAAATTATTGCAAGAGAATAACATTCCTTATCCAGAATTTGATACAGCAGAAACTGCTGATCAAGCCCTAAAGGTTGCAGATAAATTAGATTTTCCTATTCTAGTAAGACCATCTTATGTACTAGGAGGTCAAGGAATGAAAATTGTGATCAATAAACAGGAGCTAGAAGAGCATGTTGTAGATTTATTACGTAAAATTCCTAATAATAAATTACTGCTAGATCATTATTTGGATGGAGCAATAGAGGCAGAGGCTGATGCAATATGTGATGGTGAGAATGTATATATCATAGGTATTATGGAGCATATAGAGCCTTGCGGAATTCACTCAGGAGATTCTAATGCAACTTTACCTCCATTTAATCTAGGAGAATTTGTAATGCAACAGATTAAAGACCATACAAGAAAAATAGCATTAGCACTAAATACGGTAGGATTGATTAATATTCAATTTGCTATCAAGGATGATATGGTATATATTATAGAAGCCAATCCTAGAGCTTCGAGAACAGTACCGTTTATTGCAAAAGCATACGGAGAACCGTATATAAACTATGCAACCAAAGTAATGTTGGGGGAAAAGAAAGTGACAGACTTTAATTTTGAGCCACATTTAGAAGGATATGCAATTAAACAACCAGTATTTTCGTTTAATAAGTTTCCTAATGTAAATAAGAAATTAGGTCCAGAGATGAAAAGTACTGGAGAGAGTATCTTATTTATAGATGATCTCAAAGACGATCAGTTTTATGACTTGTATTCGAGGCGTAAAATGTATCTAAGTAAATAAAATAAAAATCCCGTAAAATGCGGGATTTTTTATACATCATTCTCATTAAAGCTATATAAAACACCTATATTATTTGCGATTTTGCTAACTAGTTAAGTTGAAATGGGTTAATCATATGTTAAATCACGTTAATGTAAGTTAACGTATTGATAAATACATAATTGTATTGTTAATTATTGTACCTGCTTTTCTTTCTTAATAAAATTTATAAACACTTGATTTTCAACAATAAAACAGTGTTGCATTGTTGAAAGTAAGGAACCTTTTATTGACCATAAATAAGATATTTATACGGTGTAACTCGTTGTTTATTACGTGTTTACTGTATTTGTTTGTTTGAATTAATCTCTACTTTTGAACAACAAATTTTAATTAGAGATCAACTTTTTAATTTGAATTTAGAATCAAATGTTTAATGCAAAAATCAAAACAATAATGAAAATCCAACTGAGAATTTTAAGTATATTAGCAGTCTTCTCTTTCCTCTTTTATAGTTGCGAAAAAGATGCTGATGGGATTACTGATATTGAAACCAGAGTAGATACTACAGAAACAGTAGGAGCAGAACAAGCGATACCTGGAGAATATATTGTAATTTATAAAGAAGATAAGTCTCTATCTGGTAAAAGTACTGGTATGAAGGCTAAATCCCAGCAAACGCTATCAAAATATGCAATTGCAGAGGATAATATAAAACAAACCTATAGCAGTGCTATCCAAGGTTTTCATGTAAAAAACTTATCTAAAAAACAAGTAGAAATGCTTAAAAAGGATCTGGAAATTGCATATATACAGCCTAACTATATTGTAAAATTGGATGTTGAAATGGGAAAACCTGTGAGTCAACTTCCTGCAACGGTACTAAGTAAAGGAGTGACTAATGATTCTTGGTTACCGAGTGGAGACTTTTTACCTTGGGGTGTAAATAGAGTGGGTAGAGCAAGTGGTTCTGGCAAAGTTTGCTGGATTATTGATAGTGGTATTGCACCTCATCCTGATTTGAAAATTGATGCTAGCAAAAGCAGAAGTTTTGTTGGCGGATCGTGGCAAGATCAAAACGGTCATGGTACGCATGTAGCAGGAACTGTTGCTGCAAAAAATAATGGCTCAGGTGTTATTGGTGTGGCTTATGGTGCTACGGTTGTTTCTGTGCGAGTTTTAGGTGCAGGAGGTACTGGTAGTGTTGCAAGTATACTTGCAGGTGTTGATTATGTTGCTAAGAGTGCATGGATAGGGGATATCTGGAATTATAGTATAGGGTCTAGATATCGTCATACTAATGTGGCTATAGATAATGCGTTTAGAAAACTACAAGGAGGAGGATGGACCGGCGGAGCAATGGCTGCGGGTAATAGTAATGATGATACTCAGTTTTATTCACCACAACGATTATTATTACAAACGGCAAACTCATTCATTTGGTGTGTAGGAAATATGACTAATAGTGATGGTCCTGCAGAATCTTCTAATTATGGGAATAGTGTAAGTGCTTGGGCTCCAGGCACAAATGTATGGTCTACATGGTTAAACGGAGGGTTTAATAAAATGTCTGGTACTTCTATGGCATCTCCACATGTGGCGGGAATACTATTAATAGACAGTGGTATGGGAACAGATGGATTTGTAAGTAAAGGAGGCCATACGGCTCCTATTGCAACAACTGTAAATTAAAAATTTAAGTTTGGAGAGGTCAGAACTATCGGTTCTGGCTTCTCTTTTTTTATAATATATGTATGTGTTTTTCAATATTTATAGGGTTAACTGTTAGTTAAACGAGGTAAAGGAAGTCAAAAACAACTATCAGTGTTGGTAATGGTGGAGTCCAAGGCTGTGGAAACTTCTGATAAATATAAACATTAACATATACCCTCAAAGGAAGTAGGCTTTATTAAAATGAAAATTATAGAAGACCTTACAAAACAAACTACACAACAACAGATTAAGGATACTATCGACACAAAGGCATCTGCTACCACAGACGGAGCTAATAATTATAATGATATCAAGGATCATTTAGAAGATCATAATGCAGTAATCATAAAAGATAAAAGCAAAACCTCAGAAATACTACCTTGGGTACATATTGCTATTAGTAATGCCAAAAGATTATTATTGGATATATATCATTCTCATTAAAGCTGTATAAAACACCTATATTATTTTTCGATTTTGCTAATTAGTTAAGTTGAAATGGGTTAATCATGTGTTAAATCATGTTAAAGTAAGTTAACATATTGATAAATACATAATTGTATTGTTTTGTTAATTATTGTGCCTGCTTTTCTTTCGTAATAAAATCGTTAAACACTTGATTGTCAATAATGCAACAATGTTGCATTGTGAAAATAAAACCTTCTTTTTTCTTCAAATTCCCTCTCTATTTTTTTGTAAATAATTGATATGTATGTTTTTACCGTAATTTTTAATTCATATTAATTTTTATTTTTGTCTCAGTAAATTTTAACAAGAGCTCAACTTTTAATTTACTTTATTAATTTTTTTTAACACAAAAACAAATTTTTAATGAAAATTCAACAAAATTTTTTAGGTATAATGGCGGTACTCTCACTGACCTTTTTCGGTTGTGAAAAAGATACAGAAGAGATTACCGAGATTGATGCTACTATCAACACTACAGAAGAGGTAGGAGCAGATCAGGTAATTTCTGGGGAATATATTATTGTCTATAATGAAAACAAGTCATTACAAGGTAAGCAGGCTAAAATACAGATCAAAGCAAAGAGTACTTTGCAAAAACACGGTATTCAGGAAAATAACTTAAAATATACATACAGTGATGTTGTACAGGGGTTTTTGGTTCAAAATATCTCAAAAAAACAAGCAGAGATGCTTAAACAAGATCTTGAGGTGGCTTATATAGAGCCTAATTATGTGTATCAATTAGATGTAGATATGGGAAACCCTGTAAGTACACTACCACCAACTGTTGCAAATAAGGCTGTTACCAATGACTCAAATTTACCCAACGGTGAGTTTTTACCATGGGGTATAAACCGTGTTGGTAGAGCAAGTGGTGTAGGTAAAACATGCTGGATTATTGATAGCGGTATTGCTCCTCATGGAGACTTGAATATAGATGAAAATAGAAGCCGTAGCTTTGTTGGAGGGTCATGGCAAGATCAAAACGGACATGGAACTCATGTAGCTGGTACAGTTGCAGCAAAAAACAATGGTTCTGGTGTTATAGGAGTAGCGTATGGTGCAACTGTAATATCAGTTAGAGTTTTAAATGCTGGAGGTACAGGTAGTAACGGAGGCATTTTAGCAGGAGTAGATTATGTAGCTCGTAACGCAAGAAATGGAGATACTTGGAACTATAGTATAGGGCCACGTAGGCGATCTACTTCGGTAGCAGTTGATAACGCTTTTAGAAACCTAGAGAGAACTACTTATGGTGCTATGGCAGCTGGTAATAGTAATGATGATACACAATATTATTCTCCGCAACGATTACGAACAAGAAACTCTTGGTGTGTAGGAAACATGTTGAATACAGATAGACCAGCAAGTGGTTCATGCTACGGAAGTAGTGTAGATAGATGGGCTCCTGGAACACAGGTATGGTCTACATGGTTGAACGGAAGATTTAATAAAATTTCGGGTACCTCTATGGCATCTCCACATGTAGCAGGAATCCTATTACTTAGAGGAAACAATACAGGAACAGATGGGTCAATAACTAAAAGAGGATACACAGCTCCTATTGCAACTTTAAATTAAAATCTATTATATTGTTTAAGTTTGGAGGGGTCAGAACTATCAGTTCTGGCTTCTCTTTTTTTATAATATATCTATGTTTTTTTTCAATACTTATAGGGTTTAACTATTAGTTAAATGAGGTTAAAATAAGTTAATATTGAATAGGGAATAATTGAGGTTAATTTACACTGTAAATCCAAAACACTTCATCTTGTAACATGTTTTTTGGTTGTAATTTATTGATTATTAGTGTTTAAAAAAAGAAAAGATTGTTGATCTAGTCATTTTTTTGCATCATGATAGAAAATAAAACCAATGTGTAATTTGTTGTTTGTTAGGTTTTTAATGCGGTTTCTGATTCGTGTTAATTTTTATTTTTACTTCATTAAATTTTAAAGAAGAGCTCAACTTTTAATTTACTTTTTAAACAATTCTAACATAAAAACAAATTTTTAATGAAAACTCAACAACGTATATTTAATGTAATAATAGTAGTAATACCTCTGGTGTTTTTTAGTTGTGAAAAAAATACAGAAGAGAGTACAGATATCGATGCAGTAATTGATAATATTTCAGAAGAAATAGGAGCAGATCAAGCAATTCCTGGTGAATATATAATTGTCTATAATGAAAATAAATTATTATTAGGAAAACACTCTGAAGTACAAGAGAAATCAAAGAATATATTACAAAAGTATACCATTGCAGAGAGTAGTCTAAAACATATATATAGTAATGTTATACAAGGATTTTTGATAAAAAATGTATCAAAAAAGGAGATAGAAATGCTTAAAAAAGATAGAAATATTGCTTATGTAGAACCTAATTATATGCACCAATTTGATTTACAAATAGGTAATCCCGTAAGTACATTACCAGCAACAGTAGTAAACAAAGCAATGACCAATGATATCATTTTACCTAATGGAGAGTATTTGCCTTGGGGGATAAATAGAGTAGGTAGAGAAGATGGGACAGGTAAGACATGTTGGATTATTGATAGTGGTATTGCGCCTCATAGTGACTTGAATATTGATACAAAAAGAAGCATCAGTTTTGTTGGAGGATCATGGCAAGATGAGCACGGGCACGGAACCCATGTGGCAGGTACAGTTGCAGCTAAAAATAATGGTTTTGGTGTTGTAGGAGTGGCGTATGGAGCAACTGTAGTATCTGTGAGAGTATTAGATGCCACCAATACAAGTACCAATGGCAGTATGCTGGCAGGTGTAGATTATGTGGCACGTAATGCAAGAAAAGGAGATACTTGGAATTTTAGCATAGGGTTTAAAGAGCGTTTTACCTCTTTGGCTATAGATAACGCTTTTAAGAATTTAGAAAAAGTTACTTATGGTGCTATGGCAGCAGGGAATAATAATGATGATACACAATATTATTCACCACAACGATTACAAACTATAAATTCTTGGTGTGTAGGTAATATGACTAATATAGGTAGCCCTGCTGGTGATTCTTGTTATGGGGGTAGTATAGATATATGGGCTCCTGGTAGTCAGATATGGTCCACATGGTTAGACGGTGGCTATAATGTAATTTCGGGTACTTCTATGGCATCACCACATGTAGCAGGAGTTTTATTACTTAGAGGGAATAATACTGGAACAGATGGTTCTATAACCAAAGGGGGATATACTGCTCCTGTAGCAACCGTAAACTAAAAATTTATGATATTTTTTTAGAAGAGAGAAGCCAAAAATGTAAGTATTGGCTTCTCTTTTTTTATTAGAATGGATTATAAATTGCTTTTTATTAGAAAATTAGGAGTTAACTGTTAGTTAAAAGGAGTTAAGGAAGGTTAATTTTTACAAGAATATAACTTTTGAAAACCTAAGTATATAGGCATAAATATCTTAATAATATAGTGTGTAAATTAATGTTGTAAGTTCTTGATTTACAGTGATAAAACAGTGTTTGATTATTAAGGTTTAAATTCTCTTAATTTTCTATTAAAACGATGTTTAAATATGTAAGATGCTGTTTGTTATGTGTTTACCGTATTTTTTAATTCATATTAATTTGTATTTTGCTTTACTAAATTTTAAAGAAGAGCTCAACTTTTAATTTACTTTTTAAACAAGTCTAACACAAAAAAACAATTTTAATGAAAACTCAACAAAAAATTTTAAGCGTAATGGCAGTACTCTCACTGACCTTTTTCAGTTGTGAAAAAGATACAGAAGAGATTACCGAAATCGATGCAACCACAGATCCTGTTACAGAAGAAATAGGAGCAGATCAAGCCGTTTCTGGGGAATATATTATTATATATAATGAGAATAAATCCTTGTATGGTAAGCATGCAGAAATGCAGATGAAATCAAAGAGTACATTGCAGAAATATGCTATTCAAGAAAACAACTTAAAATACGCATATAGTAATGTTGTACAAGGATTCTTGGTGAAAGATATCTCAAAAAAACAAGCTGAAATGCTTAAACAAGACCCTGATATTGCTTATATAGAACCTAATTATGTGTATCAATTAGATGTAGATATGGGAAACCCTGTAAGTACACTCCCTGCAACTGTTGCAAACAAAGCAACAACCAGCGATTCTAAATTATCAAATGGTGAGTTTTTACCTTGGGGTATAAATAGAGTAGGTAGAGGAGATGGTACAGGAAAAACATGCTGGATTATAGATAGTGGTATATCACGTCATAATGATTTGAATATTGATGAAAGTAAAAGTGTATATTTTGCAGGTACATCTTGGCAAGATGAAAATGGTCACGGAACTCATGTAGCAGGTATAGTAGCTGCAAAAAATAATGGTTCTGGAGTTATAGGTGTTGCATATGGAGCAACAGTGGTGTCTGTGAGAGTTTTTGATGCTTCGGGTTCTACTTCTAATGGAGGTACATTGGCAGGTGTAGATCATGTAGCTCGTAATATTAGTAGCGGAGAAACGTGGAACTATAGTATAGGACCTACAGAGCGATCTACTTCTGTAATTGTAGATAATGCTTTTAGAAATTTAGAACGTATTTCTTATGGTGCAATGTCAGCAGGGAATAATAATGATGATACGCAATATTATTCACCAAAAAGATTACAAACTGCAAACTCATGGTGTGTTGGTAATATGACTAATACAGATAGCCCAGCGGGAGGATCTAATTTCGGAAGTAGTGTAGATGTATGGGCTCCTGGAACGGCTGTATGGTCTACTTGGCTAAATGGAGGATTTAATAAGGCTTCAGGTACCTCTATGGCATCACCACATGTAGCAGGAATTTTATTATTGAGAGGAAATAGTACAGGAACAGATGGTTCTGTAAGCAAAGGAGGACATACAGCTCCTATAGCAACTGTAAACTAAATATACGATCATATTGTTACGTATGGAGAAGCTGGAATACCAAGGTGTTCCAGCTTTTCTTTTATTAGAAATCTTTTTTTTTGATTACTCTATTAAGCCATCAGCTTCCCAATCCAATATAATGTCTATGGTTTCTTGCGGTAATCTACCTTCAGGTGGCATGACATTAAAACCATTAGACTTTATTCTTAAAAAGAACTCTCTATTATTTATAGCATTGATAGTTTCTGCATAGGTACGCATAGCAAAAGGAGCACCTTGAGCTAGAGGAATAGTATGGCATTGTAAACATTGATCATCTAAAATAGCTTTTACATCATTGGTGTAAGTCGTGGTCTTGTTAGGATTAGGGTTTGTAATAGGGTCAGGATCGGGATTAGGGTTTCCAGCATCATCACTACTACTGCTGCTACAACCAAAACAAAGTAGAGAGAATAGAAGTATTAAATTATTTAACAGTAGCGTTCTCATAGTGGGGTTTTTGTGAGGAATATACAAATATTTTGTTAATTTCTGATTTTAAGCAGTTAATTATAATATTACATACATGACTAATTATATAATAAGACATTTTGATTCTAGAATCTAATAAAACAAAGGGAAGTGATTTCTATAGATGTTTCTATTTTAGAATTTACAAAAGAGGAGTAAATAATTCACGAACTTTATCAAAATTTATGTTTTTTTCAATTTTGTAAAAATAATTCAGTTGCCATTTTTGGGTTCTCTCTGCCTGTTTATTTTGTGGAATATCCCAGATGGGGTATACCCTAAAAGCTCGTTTTCCTTCCTTTTTATTTGTTGAGGTTATACCTTTCTTTATTAAAATAGACTTTGGGAAAACAAATTGTCCAAATTGATCTTCGTTTCGTACGTTTACAATATAAAAATCAATAAGGTCAGATTGGGAAAATGGTTCAATAGGGCCTTTTTCTATACGTTTCCAGAAAGTTACAAATTGCCCTATTTTTTTGGGAGTTATCTTGGCGTTTCTACAAACAATATGAAGCGTATTGATTTTGAATCTACATGCATGGTATTCTGAGCTTTCAGACTCATTTTTGAAATCAGAAAATTCAAAAGCACATAGATCATACACTGCTTCCTTAATTCTTATTAATTCATTATTCATTTATAACACTATTTAACCTTTGATTTTTTTATATGATTGTAATCAATGCACTATGATTTTTCTGTGCCTTTGTGGTAGTAAACTAATACTAGATATAAATTGAAAGAGAGGCCAATATTATATGATTTTCAATTGAAATGCTAACTGAAATTTATGTATAAAATACCCCTAAATATATATAAATAGTACTTAGGGGTATTATTTTTTTAGTTAGATACTTGAGTACTAACAACACTTTTGATAGCAGCTACCATTTTAGAAGCTCTTTGTGTTACTTCTTCTTCTGTCCAGTTTAATTTAATTAGGCAAGAAACGGTACGTCCCATCCATACATCACTGGCTTTAAATGTTTTGTTGTTTTTTTGTAATCCCGATTGTATTTCATGAGAAAGCTTGTTTAGGGATTGTGGTTCTAGCAGATGTTCCCATTTTTTATAATAATGCCAATTATTATCAAACCAATAAAAACAAGCATCTACGCCATGAGCTCCTAGAGCCTTATGAGCATTTCTTGCCAAATTTTCATCTGGAAGAAATATAGTAAGAAAGGAATAGTTTTCTACTCCTGTCGCAGGTATTTTTCTGAAACTTACTTCGGGAATTGTAGACAATGCATCACGGAGCACAGTATAATTTTTTTCTTGAACAGCAAGTGTATTATCTAATTTTCGTAGTTGAGCAATTCCTACAGCGGCATTTAATTCTGATAATCTATAGTTGTATCCTAAGAAAGGATGCGTTTCTGCACCTCGATCATTCCCAATATGATCATGGCCATGATCATGGTATTTGTGCATGTTATTTGCGTAGGTTTCAGAATTTGTAATAATTCCACCACCTTCACCACAAGTAACAGTCTTAACATAATCAAAAGAGAAACACCCTAAATCACCATAACTACCTAAAGGTTGCCCGTTATAAGTACCCCCAATAGCTTGGCAAGCATCTTCTATTAATATAAGATTATGGGTATCGCAAATTGCTTTTAATGCTTCAAGGTCAGCCATAGATCCGCACATATGTACAGGTACGATGGCTTTGGTCTTTGGTGTGATGGCAGCTTCTACAGCTTTGGGGTCAAGAGTAAGTGTATCATCGATATCGCAAAGTATTGGGGTTGCACCCACTGATAATATCGCTTCAAAACTAGCTACAAAGGTAAATGTAGGCATGATTACTTCATCACCCGATCCAATACCAGCAC
This sequence comes from Aquimarina sp. I32.4, assembly GCF_002924285.1. Lineage (NCBI taxonomy): Bacteria > Pseudomonadati > Bacteroidota > Flavobacteriia > Flavobacteriales > Flavobacteriaceae > Aquimarina > Aquimarina sp. I32.4. The sequence continues at coordinate 68,991 of NZ_PGUB01000010.1, forward strand.
AGGCAAGAGCAACAGTAAGAGCAGCTGTGCCACTGGATACTACTTGCGCATATTTGGTTTGCATCCTGTTGGATAAATCTTTTTCTAGTTCCAATGCTTTAAAATGACCATTTCTCATAGGGTCAAATCCATAACGCATTAAAACTCCGTTGTCTAATACGTCTTGCACTTCTTTTTTTTCTTCTGAACCAAATAATTCGAATCCTGGCATCGCTATACTGTTATATAATTAAACACTCTATTAGGCAAAAATACCGAAAAGAGTTTTGATTACGTCTTGGATATTTTAGTTTTTTAACAGAATTATCACAGGTATATCAAAAAGAAATATAAACCGAAGGAATTAGAACTAATACTCCCATAATAATGTATTCGTTATTAAAAAAAGTATAAATACTACGCTCGTGTTATTAGTGAGTAGGAGAGAGAATACCTTAGAACACTAATTTAACGAGTAATAACTGTATCTGTTATAGGGCGTCTTACTTTTTTGAATTCTGAGAACATATCATCTTTGGCACGATACCCTACAGGTAATACCAAGATAGATGAGAGTCCTAGCTCATCTAGATGTAATATTTCATCATATTTTTCAGGAACAAACCCCTCCATAGGGCAAGAATCTATTTTTTCGATAGCACATACAGTAAGCAGATTTCCCATAGCTAGATAGGCTTGTTTTGCTGCCCAGTTTGATATTTCTTCTGGAGATTTAAAAGAAAAAGAATCAACTAAATGTTCTTTGAAAGGTTGTAAAATCTCATCAGGAGTATTTCTAGTGGCTTTTATATTATCAAAATGACTATTGATATATTGCTCTCCAATTGTTTTTTCTATGCAAAAAACAAGTAGATGAGATGCATCGGCAACCTGCTGTTGGTTCCAGGAATGTTTGGTAAGTTCTTTTTGTAATTCCTTATCTTTTATTACAATTAATTTTAGAGGTTGCAATCCGTATGATGTTGCTGTAAGATTAAATGCCTCGGTGAGTGTATCTACTTTTTCTTGAGGAAGTATCTCTGTATTATCAAATTTTTTGGTAGCATATCGCCAATATAAACTATCTATAATATTCATCCGAATTTTTTTTAATATGTAGCAAAGATACTAGTATAAGATTTACCTTTGACTCATTGAATACTAAGAAAAAAATATTTTACTATAGGTATGGATGCTATTATAGAAGAATTGATAAAAAAATCGGAAACAAGGATTTTTAAAGCTGTATTTCCTAACACTACAAATCACTATGAGACATTATTTGGGGGGACTGCCTTACAGCTCATGGATGAAGTTTCTTTTATATGTGCAACACGGTTTAGTAGAAAAAAAATGGTTACCATATCTACCGATAAGATTGATTTTGAAAAACCAATACCAGCAGGAACTATTATAGAATTGGTAGCAAAAGTAACCAAAGTAGGTAGAACAAGTTGTATGGTAAAGGTTGATATTTATAAAGAAGAGATGTATAGTTATGATCGTGAGATTGCAGTTTCTGGTCATTTTAAGTTTGTTGCTATAGGTAATAACAAGAAACCAGTCCCTATTTTAGATAGTGAATGATACCAATTTGATTATTAAATAAAATTGGATGCATAAAATAAAATCTACCTGGCTAGTATTAGCCTTTTGCTAATTGCTTTATTTTAATTCTAAAAGCAGCAAAAAGTAGTGTTGTAAATGGGCTAAGCCAGTTAAAAATTGCAAAAAATAAATAATCTACTACAGGTACACCAAGTACTCCACTTTGATATGCTCCACAAGTGTTCCAGGGGATTAAAACGGAGGTAACAGTTCCTGAATCTTCTAGGGTACGACTTAGGTTTTCTGGAGCTAGTCCTTTGTCTTTATATGCATTGGCATACATTCTACCAGGTACAACTATTGCTAGGTATTGATCAGAAGCAGTTATATTTAATGCAAGGCAACTAACTACGGTACTTGCGAAAAGTCCGAATACAGAATCAAATAAATTTAATAAGGCTTTACTAATTCTGGCTAATGCTCCAATGGCATCCATCACACCACCAAAAACCATAGCACATAGTATTAACCAAATAGTATTTAGCATTCCAAACATTCCTTTAGAAGTGAAGAGTTTAGTAAGTTCTTTATTGGATGTCTGTATTGATGTTTTTGTTGTCATCGCATTCATGACTCCTTTATAAGCAGAATTAAATGTGAATTCGTCACTTCCAGCAACGGCCATTACAATTTCTGGTTGAGCAATAATTGCAGCGATACCTCCGAGCAATGTGCCTATAAGTAAAGCGATTATAGGAGGTGTTTTTTTTATAATTAAGCCTATTATCAGAATTGGAACAATGAATAACCAGGGTGAAATATTAAAAGCATCATCAATAGTATTTAACTGTTTACTAATTTCTGGAGTTCCAGAGGTATCAATGGTAAATCCTATTATAATAAAAACCAGTAGCGTGATTACTATTGTAGGAACAGTTGTGTATGCCATATATTTTATATGAGAAAATAATTCTCCACCTGCCATTGCTGGAGCTAAATTAGTGGTGTCAGATAAGGGAGACATTTTATCTCCAAAATAAGCACCAGAAATCACTGCTCCTGCTGTCATTCCTAAAGAAATACCTAAAGTGTCACCAATACCGATAAGGGCAATGCCTACAGTAGCAGAGGTAGTCCAAGAACTACCTGTTGCGATGGATATGATTGCACATATGATTACACAAGCAGCCAAGAAGATCGTTGGATTAAGAATTTGTAAACCATAATAAATCATTGTAGGAATAATACCGCTAATCAACCAAGTTCCAGCTAATGATCCTACTAGTAATAGTATGATTAGTGCACTAGAGGTTGACTTTACATTTTTGGCAACTTCCTCCATCATTTGTTTGTAAGTTACCTTATTATAAAATCCTACTATAGCAGCTACTGCAGCTCCCATGAGCAGAACAAATTGATTACTACCGTCGATAGCTTCATTTCCATAAACGTAATAGACATTGTAAAATAACATGCCAACCAATATCAATATAGGAAGTAATGCCTCCCAAATATTTAATTCTTTATTTGTTATGATATTTTCATCTTTTGGGGATGACGGGGTGATGTTCTGGCTTTCCATGTATTGAGTTCGAAATTTTATGGATGTAATGTTACGATTTTAATAAAAGTTATGCAACGTTGGAGTTGACTTTAAGAAAAAACAAAAAAGAGTAAATAATATAAAATGTCTTTAATCGTTTATTTATGTATTTAATCGAATATGTTGATTTTGTTAATACTATATATGAAGTGCTCTTTAACAAAATTTTTACTTTTGAAGTGCAAAACAAAGTAAGGGAAAAATTGATTTTTATTTAATCGGTTTAACTTTTTTTGTCCTAAATAAAAATAACTCGATAGAGTTATTTAGACCTACACCTAATAAGCCTCATACCCAGAGGCTTTTTGTTTTTTTATAGATGATCCTATTTTTAGTAAAGATTTGATTTATAGTTAATATGATAGGTTTTAAGTCGTTTGTTTATATTGCTCTGATGTGCTATTGAAATTTAGAGTAGGTTGTTGATTGAATAAAATGTTGTATCCGTTATAGAAGAAGTAATATTCAAGTATTAAAATTAACACAGGTAAATATGGTAAAGAAATTTCCTACTTTTTAACTCTGTTTATTGTATTTTGAATCAGGAATTTATCTATGTTTTTATAACTGTTTTTTATTGAAGATATAAATAAACATCAATAAATATGTTTTTTATCGATTAAAATTGTTTTTAATCGATAATACTGGTTTTTTTTAATTATTATTTTGTAAGCCTTTTGTAGTAAAAATATACCTTTGATGTATAAGAAAAAGATATTAAAATATTGATTAGCCCCATGTTGAACTAAAGTAAACTTTTTTACCCCAAAAATTAGTTTTCGCCCTAAACTTAACAAGCCTCTCACCCCAGAGGCTTTTTTTTATTTAGAACTGATTTAAACTTTTTTTGAATTGTAAAAACGGGCTGCCGATATTTGCGTTACGACACGTAAATTATATAAAAGCAGCCCATTATGTACAGCGTACTAGACAAATATACAATAGAAATGGAAATAATTCCACACATACCATTAGCCAAGCGAGGGTT